>NZ_LZDG02000090.1:0-6832 GCF_001672555.2 Pseudomonas sp. AU11447
GCTCATGTCTTCGATGAGCTTCTCGGTGTCCTGCAGGATGCGCATGACGATTTTCTTCACGCGCGGGTTGCCGGCATCGTTCAGGGCGCCGCTGGCTTCTTCGAAGAAGGTCTGGATATCGGCAGTCTGGGAAATCTTCACGGTCATGGTGCGATCCTCAAGTCTTGTTCTTGTTGAGTCGTACAGAGCGACTGTCAGCGGTCGTCGGAATGGATCGAGGACGGATGGCGGCAGAGCCCGTCGACCTCGATGTCCATGTAGGGGAACAGCGGCAGCTGCATCAGGGTGTCGTGCAGCTCCTCGACACTGGCGAGGTCGAACACGCTGTAGTTGGCGTAGTGCCCGGCGATGCGCCAGAGGTGGCGCCACTTGCCCTCGCGCTGCAGGCGCTGGGCCAGTTCCTTCTCGTCGGCCTTGAGCTGGGCGGCCTTGGCCGGGTCCATGTCGACGGGCAATTTCACGGTCATCTTCACGTGGAACAGCATCGGGTCATCTCCTCTATCGGGCAGTCGGGAACAGGTTGAAAGTCAGGTGCGGCGGAAGCGCGCCAGGCGCTCTTCGTCCAGGGTCAGGCCCAGGCCGGGCGTGCGCGGCACGTGCAACTGGAAGTCGCGGTACACCGGCGCCTCGGTAACTATTTCCTCGGTGAGCAGCAGCGGGCCGAACAGCTCGGTGGCCCAGGTGAGCTTTTCCAGGGTGATGAAGGCGTGGGCCGAGGCCAGGGTGCCGACCGCGCCTTCGAGCATGGTCCCGCCGTACAGCGCGATACCCGCCGCCTCCGCAATCTGCGCGGTACGCAGCACGGCGCGCGGGCCGCCGTTCTTGGCGATCTTCAGGGCGAAGATGCTGGCTGCGCCGTCAGCGGCGAGACTGAAGGCGTCGGCGACGCTCTCGATGGATTCGTCGGCCATGATCGGCGCCGGGCTGCGCTGGTTCAGGCGCACCTGGCCGCTGCGGTTGATGCGCGAGATGGGCTGTTCGATCAGGTCGATGCCGTTCTCGCCGAGCACCTGGCAGCCGCGGATGGCCTGGGATTCATCCCAACCCTGGTTGACGTCCACGCGCACGCTGGCGCGCTCGCCCAGGGCCTTCTTGATCGCCACCACGTGCTTGAGGTCCTGCTCCAGCGGGTTGGCGCCGATCTTCAGCTTGAAGATGCGGTGGCGGCAGATCTCCAGCATCTGTTCGGCTTCGGCGATGTCGCGGGCGGTGTCGCCGGAGGCCAGGGTCCAGGCCACTTCCAGGCTGTCGCGCACACGGCCGCCGAGCAACTCGCTGACCGGCAGGCCCAGGCGCTTGCCCTGGGCGTCCAGCAGCGCGCTCTCGATGCCGGAGCGGGCGAAGGTGTTGCCCTTGATCGACTTGTCCAAGCGCTGCATGCAAGCGTTGATGTTGCTCGCGTCCTGGCCCTGGAGCAGCGGCGCGAAGTGCGCGTCGATGTTGGCCTTGATGCTTTCCGGGCTCTCGTTGCCGTAGGCCAGGCCACCGATGGTAGTGGCTTCGCCGATGCCTTCGACGCCGTCGGAGCAGCGCAGGCGGATGATCACCAGCGTCTGCCGCTGCATGGTGTGCATGGCCAGCTTGTGCGGGCGGATGGTCGGCAGGTCGACGATGATCGACTCGATGCGTTCGATGACGGGGCTACTCATGGACGGCGTTCCGTTCTGCTATTTCTGAAGTGGCCGGGCTGCCAGCTGGCGATACCCGGAGGGTCTTTTCGCGATTCAAAAAGGATTGCGCCGGGGCCTGCGGCCAGTCCAATATCGATGCCGTCTGGTTGCATACCCTGGAGGTATCATGGAGCTGCGACACCTGCGCTACTTCCGCGAAGTGGCCGGCACCCTCAACTTCACCCGTGCCGCCGAGCGCCTGCACATCGCCCAGCCGCCGCTGAGCCGGCAGATCCAGCAGCTCGAGGAGCTGCTCGGCGTACCCTTGCTGGAACGCGGCCGGCCGCTGCGCCTGACCGACGCCGGGCGCTACTTCCACGAGCAGACCGGCACCCTGCTGGCGCAGCTGGAGGGCATCTGCGAAAGCACCCGGCGCATCGGCCTGGGCGAGCGCCAGTGGTTCGGCATCGGTTTCGCGCCGTCGACGCTGTACGACGGCCTGCCCGAGCTGATCCGCGAGCTGCGCAGCGATGCCGGGCTGGAGTTGGGTTTGCAGGAAATGACCACGGTGCAGCAGGTCGAGGCGCTGAAAAGCGGGCGCATCGACATCGGCTTCGGGCGCATCCGCATCGACGACCCGGCGATCAGCCAGATCGTCCTGCGTGAGGAGCCGATGGTCGCCGTGCTGCCCGCCGGACACCGTCTGCTGGGTCACCCAGTGAGCCTGGAGCAACTGGCCGGCGAGGACTTCGTGCTCTACCCCGCCAACCCACGCCCCAGCTACGCCGACCATGTGCTGGCGCTGTTCGCCAATCACGGCCTGAGCGTGCGGGTTGCGCAGTGGACCAACGAATTGCAGACCGCCATCGGCCTGGTCGCTGCCGGCCTTGGTGTGGCGCTGGTGCCGGCGTCGGTGCAACAACAGCACCGTGCCGATATCGGCTACGCCACGCTGACCGATGCCGAGGCAGTCTCGCCGATCATCCTCAGCCTGCGCCGGGGCGATGTCAGCGCACCGCTGCAACGCTGCCTGCAGCTGATCGGCGCGAAACTGCCGTGAGCGGAGCATGGCGGCGCCTCAGCCCAGGTCGCCGCCACCCACCGGCAGGGTCACGCCGGTGATGTAGCTGGCTTCGTCGGAGGCGAGGAAGAGAATCGCCCCCACCTGCTCGTCGATAGTCCCGTAGCGCTTCATCAGGCTGCTGCTGACGGTCTGGTCGACGATCTGCTGGTACCAGGTTTTCTCTGCTTCGCTCTGCTGTGCCGCATTGCGCGGGATGCGCCGGGGCGGCGCCTCGGTGCCGCCGGGCGCGGTGGCATTCACCCGCACGCCGCGCTCGGCGGTCTCGAAGGCCAGGCAGGCGGTCAGCGCGTTAACCCCGCCTTTCGCCGCGCCGTAGGGCACGCGGTTCACCCCACGGGTGGCGATAGACGAGACGTTGACGATGGCGCCCGCACCCTGCTCCAGCATCGGCACCAGCGCCGCGCGGCAGCACCACAGGGTGGGGAACAGCGAGCGGCGCACCTCGGCTTCGATCTCCTCTTCGGCGTAGTGCTCGAAGGGTTTCGCCCAAATGGTGCCACCGACGTTGTTGACCAGGATGTCGAGGCGGCCGAAGCGTTCGAGTGCCTGATCGACCACGCCCTGGCAGTCGGCAAAGCGCTCCAGGTCCGCGGTCAGGGTGAGGATTTCTCCGTGCTGGCCGAGGGCGTCCTGCAGTTCGTGGACGATCTCGGAGCGGTCCACGGCGATGACCTTCGCGCCCTCTTCCACCAGTCGTTCGGCGACGCGACGGCCGATGCCCTGGGCGGCGCCGGTGACGAGGGCGATCTTGTTGTTGAATCTTTTCATGGTGACCTCATGGCACTGAGGCGAGCACAACCTGTAGGAGCGCGCTTGCTCGCGAACCAAAGCCCCGCTGCGAAGCTGTTCGCGAGCAAGCTCGCTCCTACGAAGAGCCGCCCCGCGTTGGTTGTCGAGAATCAGGCAGCGCTGGCGGCGAACTTCTCGTAGTAGAAATTCGCCGGAGTGATGCCCTGTTCTCGGATGTACTGGCTGACCGCCTCGACCATCGGCGGCGGCCCGCAGAGGTAGATGTCCACTTCGCCATCGTTCAGGTGCGCCGGCGTGATGTGCTGGGTGACATAGCCCTTGCGCGGGTAGCTGCTCTGGGGGCTGGCCACGCAGGCGCTCCAGGTGAAGTTGGGAATGCGCGAGGCGAAGGCTTCCAGGCGATCCAGCTCCACCAGGTCGAAGTCATGGGTGACGCCGTAGATCAGGTGCAGCGGATACTCGCTGCCACGCTCGGCGATCTGCTCCAGCATCGCGGTGAAGGGCGCCAGGCCAGTGCCGCCGGCCAGCAGAAGCAGCGGCCGCTTGATCTCGCGCAGGTAGAAGCTGCCCAGCGGACCGGCCAGGGTCATGCTGTCGCCGGCTTTAGCCAATCCGGTGAGGAAGCTGCTCATCAGCCCGCCCGGCACATTGCGGATCAGGAAGCTCACCTCGCCATCCTTCTGCAGCGAGCTGAAGGAGTAGGCGCGGCTCTGTTCGCTGCCCGGCACCTGCAGGTTGACGTACTGCCCCGGCAGGAAGGCGAGCCTGCTCAGCGACTCGCCCCGGATCGACAACGCGATGGTGCTTTCGGACAGTTGGCGCACGGCACTGATGCTGGCCTCGAAGCTGGCCTGGGCGGTCTTGCAGACTTGCGACGATGCCGGCACGCGCACCACGCAATCGCTTTGCGCACGCATCTGGCAGGTGAGCACATAGCCCTTCTCGACTTCGTCCTCGGTCAGGGCATCTTCGATGTATTCCTGGCCCAGGTCGTAGCGGCCGGTCTCGGCGAAGCACTTGCAAGTGCCGCAGGCGCCGTCGCGGCAATCCAGCGGGATGTTGATGCCCTGGCGGTAGGCCGCATCGGCCACGGTTTCGTTGGGGCTGGCGTCGATGAAGCGGGTAACGCCGTCTTCGAAGTTGAGGGCGATCTTGTGGTTCATGGCGTGCACCTCGGAGCCGCGCAGGCGATGTCACGCGCGGCGAGTCCACGCGCGCGACGAACAGCCTGAGCCGGCAAATCAGATGTGGTAGATGTCGATGACCTGCCGGACGTAATCGTTCTTCAGCACGACCTTCTTGGCCTTCACCAGCGGCTGCTCGCCAAGCACGTCGAGCGTGTAGAAGCTGGTGCCGAAGTAGCTGTCGACGGTCTTGTAGCGGAAGCTCAGGGTGTGCCAGTTGAAACGCACCTGGCACAGGCCATCCGCCTCGCTCAGCACCTCGATGTTGCTGAGGTTGTGCGAGGTGCGGGTATCGGGCAGGGTCGCGCTGGAACGCTCGGTCCTGATGCGGAACACGCGGTCTTCCAGGCCGCCACGGCTGCCGTACCAGATCAGCGAGATTTCCCGCTGCGGGTCTTCGGTGAGCTGGTCGCGGTCGTCCCAGGAAGGCATCCAGAAGGAGGCGTCGGCGGCGTACAGCTCCAGCCAGGCGTCCCAGTCCTTGTCGTCGAGGTAGCGCGCTTCGCGGTAGAGGAAATCGCGCACGGTTTCGTAGCGGCTCATCACACGCCCTCCTCTTTCAGTGCGATGCGATTGGCCTGCTCGATGGCCAGCGCGTCGATCATGGTCTGCTGCCAGTACTGGTGCTGCAGCACGAACAGGCCTTCATCCTCGGTGCGCACCCCGGACAGCGCCGGCGCCAGATCGATTTCCCGTGCGGCCTCGTCCGCGCCCTCGATCCAGTGCTTCGCTCCGCGCGACATGTCGTTCCAGCCACCCGCACTGCCCTGGTAGGCCTGCTGGCAGGAACGGAATTCCTCCAGATCGTCCGGCGTGGCCATGCCGCTGACGTTGAAGAAGTCCTCGTACTGGCGGATGCGCTGGGCGCGCGCCTCGCTGCTCTCACCCTTGGGCGCGATGCAGTAGATGGTGATCTCGGTGCGGTTGACGTCAATGGGCCGGGCGATGCGGATCTGCGAGCTGAACTGGTCCATCAGGTAGACGTTGGGGTACAGGCAGAGGTTGCGCGAGTTCTCGATCATCCAGTCGGCGCGGGCACGGCCGTGGTCGCGGGCCAGCTCGTCGCGGCGCTCGAAGGCCGGGCGCGCCTCGGGGTTGGCCCAGCGGCTCCAGAGCAGCAGGTGGCCGTGGTCGAAGGAGTAGAAACCGCCACCATGCTTGGCCCAGCCACCGGCGCTCATGGTCTTCACTTCCTCGCCGGCTTCACGCTGCTGACGCTGGCTCTGCGTGGCAGCGTAGTTCCAGTGTACGGAACTGACGTGATAGCCGTCGGCGCCGTTCTCGGCGGTGAGTTTCCAGTTGCCTTCGTAGATGTAGCTGCTCGATCCGCGCAGCACTTCCAGGCCTTCGGGGGACTGGTCGACGATCATGTCGATGATCTTCGCTGACTCGCCCAGATGCTCCACCAGCGCCTTGACGTCGGCCTTCAGGCTGCCGAAAAGGAAGCCACGGTAGGACTCGAAGCGCGCGACCTTCGTCAGGTCGTGGGAGCCTTCGCAGTTGAAGCCTTCCGGGTAGCCGGCCTCGGCCGGGTCCTTGACCTTGAGCAGCTTGCCGGAGTTGTTGAAGGTCCAGCCGTGGAACGGGCAGGTGTAGCTGGAGCGGTTGCCGGATTTGTGCCGGCAGAGCATGGCGCCCTTGTGGCTGCAGGCGTTGAGGAAGGCATTGAGCACGCCGTCCTTGTTGCGCGCGATGAAGATCGACTGGCGACCGATCATGGTCGTCAGGAAGTCATTCTTCTCGGGGATCTGGCTTTCATGGGCGAGGTAGACCCAGTTGCCTTCGAAGATGTGGGTCATCTCCAGGTCGAACAGGCGCGGGTCGGTGAACATTTCCCGGCGGCAGCGGTAGACGCCCTTCGCGGGGTCTTCCTCAAGCAGTGAACGCAAGTAGTCGATACCCAGGGACATGGCCAGGGCCTCCGTTGTTATTGTTCAGGCAGGCTCAGGTTAGGGCTGGGTACGCGGGGGCAATATCCGCTTTGTGCAGAGTGCTATCCGTTTTGTGCAGGCGTGCTGGTGAGCGGATGCCCTTGATTTGTGGCACGGGATTCGCGAGCAAACTCGCTCCTACAGGCTGGGGCTGCCTCTGTGTGCTCTTGAGGGCTTCCAGAGCGACTTCCGGGCACTCCGAACGGCCCCGTTCAGGAGGCCTCGTTGAAGCGCAGTTTCAGGGGTTGAGCGACCTGGATGTCGCGAGAGCCG
>NZ_LZDG02000091.1:0-20366 GCF_001672555.2 Pseudomonas sp. AU11447
GGGGGGGGGGGGGGGGGGGGCGTTGGCATCGCGCATCCTAGGGGCGACCATAGCCTGCAAAGACGATGCTTTGCAGGCTATGACCTACACTCTGCCTACTTCTGGCACCTGATCCGCTTACGCTTTCGGCTGGCAGATGTAGTTGCCACTTCGCAGGAAGGTTTCATGCTTGTTCGGCGAGTAGACGCTCAGGGTGCCTTGCTCGTTAGCGGCGATGTGTTTCCAGGTGCCTTCTTCGAGCACCAGCTCCGCAAAGGATTCCCCTGTCTGGCTTACGTAGAGCGTTTCGCTGCCCCAGCGTGTCGAAAATAGGCTCATATTCTGCAAATGGGCGCAGGTACTGATGCGGATGTCCTTGGATTGAAGCTTCCACTCGTAGCCATTTTTTTCGGACGCCATAACGTGGTCCGAATAGAAGCACAACAGCTTCAGGCCCGTACGTGTGATGAGCGGTGCATCGTAGTTATCGTCTTCGCTGGCCCACGTGCAGGTTCGCCAGCCTTTTCCGGCAATAAAGTAGCTGACGAAGGAGGATGCGTTGTTCTTCTTTTTCGACGTCTTGTAGAGCCAATCGTACTTACAGAACGCGAGCAGGGTGTTTCCGTTCGGTAATGACTAGAGGCTCTCCACCACGACGCCTTCCGGAAGGCTCGGTGTGTCTTCCCAGCGCTGCCACTGATTGTCGAGATTCGCAGTGCAGAAGACGGCTATCTTGTCGTAGTTGCCGGTCTTGGTCGAATCGAAGATCAGGCCTTTTTCAATGTAGGAGTATTCCTTGCTCTCCTTGAAGCGCCAGAGCCAGAGGCCGTTGAAGTAGCAGACTTCTTCGGTGCGGGTGAATTCGTAGCCAGGTACGTCCGGGAAGTGGCTCTGTTTCCAGTTTGCGCATCGTGGGAGTAATAAAAGCCTTCGCTATAGCCCGCCACGGCGATCCACATGCCGCTCACAATATCCAATTTGCTGATGCGCGGTGAGTCTTCGGAAGCGCTGAGACGCACGGTGTGCCAGTGCTCACGGTCGAGGCTCCGATAGAGCCGGTCGTCGTTGTCAACTATCAGCCAGGTGGTGCCATCGGTCTTGATGTGCTGAATCTTCTCGGGATCACAGGGCGGGTGCTCTACCTGGCGCCACTCAATACTGAACAGATGATCATGGCCGTCCTTTTCGATAACGACCGACTGTTTGGCCAATTTTTCCTGCTGTTGCTGGTCGAGCCGTTCGGCGTGCTGTTTTTCTTTGCGTTCAACCACTGATTCGTCGAATCGACCTTCCGCGAACAGGTCGAGCTGGTTGGCAACATCTGTAAAGACGAATCCGGGGATGACGCCGGCACGCTATCGTGCCTCGTTCAAAACCCTGTCACATGCCATGGTCCCTGTGTCTGCGTATGGAAAGAACCTGTCGAAGACCTATGGGTTGTACGTGCTGGCGTTCGGAGGTGCGAAGGATTTGACGCCCTGGATCTATGTGGGTACCACAGTGCGTGAAAGCGTTCTGGCGCGCATTCGCAAGCATCGGGTGAAAGCCACTGGGTCTCATATTGGTAGAGGCGCGAATGTCTCGGGAGGAGTCAATCACACTGCGGGGTGGAGGCCGTTCGCGGAGCGGCGCTATATCGAGCACGCTGGCAGACATGACCTGTACACAGACGTTAGGCTCGTTGTGGGGCAGCTTAATTTGCCGAACGTGGACGATACGAAGTTGCGCCAGTTCGAGGCTAGTCTTTGCAGCAATCAACATGGCGTGCTGGATCAGATCAAATCCATGCTGTGGTCGGTTGGGGTAGCTAAGGATGTTTCTCTGCTGACAGGCCGGCATGACAAGGCGCTTGCCAACAGTGGTATGCGTATCCTGTTCTGGGATGGCCAGATGAGCGTTTTTCCCTAAGACGCTAGGGCAGCACCTCAGTGAGGGCGGCGTCAGCTCGTGCAGCACTTGGATCGGTATTTCGACGTAGAGCTGCATTTGAGGCGGAGATGGATTTCGCCGAGCGACGCCACTGCATGCGCTCAATGGCGCTTTCCGGCACCATGGGCAGGACAGTCGCCCTATGAGCGTCTGCGCGAACACACGCCATGGGGCGAGCAGCAGCACCTTATGAGCACAATGTACGCTGGAGCTCAGGGAGTGTGGCTGTAGGTCTACGATAAACCGCTCCCTATGGGGGGCGCACCTCGCTTGGGGTGACGGTGAGGACATCTAAGAGAAAAGGCCTAAGATAGTGCCGGCAACTGACACAGCCCAAATCATGAAGAGACGCCTTGCATGCCCGAAGACGACCACAGTGCTCCTCGCCTGATCAAGAAATACGCCAATCGCCGCCTATACGACACCCACACCAGTGCCCATGTCACCCTTGCTGACATTCGCCGGCTGGTTATCGATGAAGTGCCGTTTCAGGTAGTAGACGCGAAGAGTGGCGAAGACCTGACCCGGAGCATCCTGCTACAGATCATTCAGGAAGCGGAAAGTGATGGTGAGCCGATCTTCTCCAGCGACATGCTCAAGGGGATCATTCGCTTCTACGGCCCGTTCCAGGGCATGCTCGGCAACTATCTGGAGAAGAGCATCCAGACCGTGATCGACATCCAGACCCAGACCGGGGTGCAATCCTCGCAGGCTTGGAGTGACTTTATGCACAAGCAGGTGCCCGTCATGCAGGATCTGATGAGCCAGTATGTCGAACAGTCGAAGAAGCTCTATCTGGGGACCCAGAATCTTTTCGGCATGTTCGGCGGTATCCCGCCTGGCAATTCGAGGCAGAAGAAAAAAGACGGTGATGATCAATGACGACCATCACCGCTCTTGGTGCAGTTACCTTGCCTTACTTGCGCCCACCCGCAGTCTTGCTGGCTTCACGGGTCGCCTGACCTGCTGCGGAGGCCGCGGCAGCGATGCCGTTCTCGGCGATCTCGGCTGCCTGTTTGGCGGCCTTCTGCGCGCTTTCATAGACACTGCCGGCGCTTTCCAGTGCCGACTTGAGAACGGCTACCGCCGGCTCCGCACCCGCCGGGGCGTTCTTGGCGATGACGTCCACCAGTTCCCGCACATGCTTGGCGCCGGCCTCGACTTGGCGTTCGGCGAGCTTGGCGATATCCGCCTGAGTGCTGGAAACCAGGTCATACACCTCTCGATTGAACTCCAGCAGGCGCTCTGCCTGAGCAGTTGGCTGAGTGAGGGACGCCTGCAACTCGGCGAAGGCCTGCGGGTCACGCGCCGACAGCAGCTTACGTAGGCTGTCGAACTGCTCGCTGCTGGATGCGCGTAGCGCCTTGAACTGCAATTGACTGAGTTGCTCGACGCTCTCAAATACCTTGCCACTGATCTGCTGCAACAGGTCAAGGTTGGCTTTCTGTGCGCTTTGCAGTTTTTCTGAATCGAAAAAAGACATGGTTGGTCTCCTGGCAATGGGAAAGGCCGCTTGCGACCTAGCACGCGAAAACCATCCATGATGGAGCCGCTGCGCTAGCAAAATGTTGCACTGCACAAAGAGAGAGGGCAAGCGTTTTTGTGCGCTGCAAAAAAAACTTTGCTCAAGTCGAGGTGATTCGCTATAAAACTTGGCCTGAAAGCCATGGCTCCTCTTCATGGAGAGGATCGAATGAGGGGGATTCCCGCGTCTCTGATATAGGAAAAGCTCATGAGCCAGGAAAGTTTTTTTGCAAAGCGAGAAGAGAGTTTCTCCTCATTTCATAATCTGTTCGAACACCTCGGACGCCTACAGCATCTGCACGGGAAGCTCCTGCTCGATGCCTTTGGTCAACGCCAAGAGGCTCTGCTCGCGCCACTGAGAGAAGGGCGCCTGCGTGTCCCCAGCGCAGGCGATTGCTGGGAGTACCTGGTCGACTTCGGACAGCGCAATCTGCTGTTCTGGGATGCACTTCGCCAGCGTGGTGACAATACCCTTGCCCACGAGCGCGCCGGCTATCCCCTGCTGCTCAAGTTTCCCTATGAGGTGCTGGTCGACGGCCACGACCTGCCTCACCCGGTCAACTACTCTCTGCTGCACATCGTTCCACCGGATGACCAGCCCAGCGATACCACGCGCCAGCCGGTCATCGTCATCGACCCACGCGGTGGTCACGGCGCCGGCATCGGCGGCTTCAAGCAGGATTCTGAAATCGGCGAAAGCTTGCGCGCTGGGCACCCGACCTATTTCATTGCTTTCAGCCATGCTCCCGCACCAGGCCAAACCCTGATCGATATCGCCGAGGCCGAGGCCCGCTACATCGAGGCGGTCAGCGCGCGGCATCCGGAGGCAGGGAAGCCCGTGGTGATCGGTAACTGCCAGGCCGGCTGGGCGCTGATGGGACTGGCTGCTGCACGTCCGGAACTACCAGGTCTGGTGATCGTCAATGGTGCGCCGCTGTCCTACTGGGCCGGAGTCAACGGGCGCAACCCGATGCGCTACGCTGGCGGTCTACTCGGCGGCGCATGGATGACTCGCTTGGGTAGTGACTTGGGTAATGGCCGTTTTGATGGCACCTGGCTGGTCAGCAACTTCGAGAGCCTGAATCCGGCCAACACCTACTGGAGCAAGTACTACAAGCTGTTCAGCAACGTCGACAGGGAAACCCCCCGCTTTCTCGATTTCGAGCGCTGGTGGGGTAGTCCAACCCTGCTCAACAGCGAGGAGATCGAGGTGATCGTCGATGACCTGTTCATCGGCAACCGCCTGGCTGGCGGTTTCGGGCGCAGGAGCAGCAGCATCGACCTGAAACGCATCGAGGCACCCGTGGTGGTGTTCTGCTCCTATGGCGACAATATCACTCCACCGCAGCAAGCACTGAATTGGATAGCCGACGTCTATCCCAGCGATCTGGCGTTGCGCAATGCCGGACGCACCATCGTCTATCTTCAGCATGCCAGCATCGGCCATCTGGGCATTTTCGTCTCCGGCAAGGTCGCCCGTCGTGAGCACAGGGAGCTGCTCGGCGCCATCGATGCCATCACCCTGTTGTCGCCAGGATTGTACGAACTGGTGATCGACGACCTGCCAGCATCCGCCAGTGACGACCAGGCTTACCAGGTACATTTCGAATCTCGGTGCATCGCCGACATTCTCTGCCACGATGAGGATGGTCGTAGCGACGAATTAGAGTTCGCCTTGGTCGACCGCGTCTCCGGATTCAATAGTACTCTCTACGACTGGCTTGTGCGTCCCTGGATGCGCAGGGCGATCAACGAACCACTCGCCGAATGCTTGCGCAAGAGCCATCCGTTCCACCAGCAGCAAGTTGTCTGGAGCAGTCTCAATCCAACGCTCTGGTGGTTGGCAGGCCATGCGGCTCTGACGCGCGTCAATCGCCGCCCGGCATCGCCCGACAATCCCCTATTTGCCTGGCAAGAGGCATCGTCCAGCACGGTTGAGGCCCTGCTCGATGGCTATCGTGATGTCCGCGACGCGGCCCAGGAGATGCTCTTCCATAGTTTCTATGGCGGTCTGAGCACCTTGACTGGCGACCAGGCACCACACTCGCAGCAGAGCTACGTCGAGCAACGTGACAAGGCTCTCGTCGAGCATCTGCACGACTCGCTTCTTCGTGGTGGGGAGCAGGAAGCGCTCATTCGCATTCTCTGCTTGCTCGCGCATGCAAGTGGCAGGTTCGGCAAGGAGCGCATCGAACAACTTGCTCAACAGGCCCGCACGCTCTCGCAACAGCTCGGCATCGACCCACTTGCCGTACGTGACAGCGTCCGTCTGCAGGATCTGCTGGTCTTTGCCCTCCCCGAGGAGAGTCTGAATACATTGCCATTGCTGGTTCCCGAGGCCGGGCAGCGTGAGGCAGTGCTGGCAGCCGCCGTGTACCTCGTGCCCGAACTTCTCTACGCCGAGGGCGCAGTGGGCGAACTCTGGCGCCGTTTGCACGACCAGCTTGAACACCCCGTGCCGGCCTTCGCACAATCAACGGTGCCACTCATCGCTATGGACAGCGCTCCAGACCAGACTTCGTTAACGCTGCACCTCCCCGAGGCAGTTACTCGCACTCCCAAGGTCGGCACACGGCCAAGGAAGAAAAGCGCCGCCCAGTCTTCCGATGCACAGATCGAAACCAGTCCGCCCCCTGTGGGGACCAGGAGCAAGAGCCCCGTGGCTGCGGTAAAAAAAGCAGGTCGCGGCAAGGCAACTCGCTCTGCGCCGGCGCATGCCCCTGCGAGCCAGGACAAGGGAGGCAGCGCCGAATGAGCCAAGATCACTACCAGACGTTGCTGAACCGCTGCGCCGAAATTGGCCCGCTGCCCACCATCGTCGTACATCCTTGCGAGGCGAATGCTCTGCGAGGAGCGCTGGAGGCCACCCAGGCCGGACTGATAGCCCCGATTCTGGTGGGCCCGCGTCACAAGATCGCGGCAACCGCCAGCGAGGCTGGCCTGGATATCGACGGGTTAACCGTGGAGGACGTGCCACACAGTCACGCTGCCGCCGAGCGTGGTGTTGCCCTGATCCGCGAAGGTCGTGGCGAGCTGCTGATGAAAGGCAGCCTGCACAGCGATGAACTGCTGCATGCCGTGGCCGATCGTGAAAGCGGTCTGCGCACTGAGCGGCGCCTCAGCCATGTCTTCGCCATGAGTGTGCCCAGCTACCACAAAACGCTGTTCGTTACCGACGCGGCGGTAAACATCTTTCCCGGCCTGGAGGACAAGGCTGACATCTGTCGCAATGCGATCCAGATGCTGCACGCCCTGGGCATCGACCGTCCTAAGGTAGCGCTGCTGTCGGCGGTTGAAACTGTCACGGCCAAGCTGCCTTCGACCTTGGAAGCTGCCGCACTTGTGGTCATGTCTCAGCGTGGACAGATTGATGGCGCGTTGCTCGACGGGCCACTGGCTTTCGACAACGCGATCAACGCCGACGCTGCGCGGGTCAAGGGCATTCATTCAGAAGTCGCCGGCGATCCGGACATTCTGCTGGTACCGGACATGGAAGCGGGCAACATCCTCGCCAAGCAACTGATCTATCTTGCCGGTGCCGAGGCGGCGGGTATTGTCCTCGGCGCCCGCGTACCGATCATTTTCACCAGCCGCGCCGACAGTCCACGGGCACGCATCGCCAGTAGCGGGCTGGCCGTGTTGCTCGCCCAAGCGCTGCGCACCCAACTAGGTGTGTCCATATGAGCCCCGCTCAAGACGAACTGATCGTCACCGTCAATGCTGGCTCCTCGAGCATCAAGACTGGTCTGTTCGCCGGCCGTCAAGGCGAGGAGCAGCCACGTTTGCTGGCGCGCGGCAAGCTGGACGGCATTGGCGTGGTGCCGCGCCTCCAGATAGTCATGGCTGATGGAACAGTGGTGCGGGACGTAGCCTTTGCGCCGGAGCATGTTGCTGATATGAAGGCGGCTTTCCAGCAGGTCTACAGCGCGCTGAAGGAAGGCCTACACAATCGCCCACCTGCGCTGCTCGGCCATCGAGTGGTGCATGGTGGGATGGATTTCAGCGCCCCGGTGCGCGTGGATCCTGCCGTACTGGCGCGCCTGGAGACGCTGGAACCCCTGGCGCCGCTCCATCAACCGCACAATCTGGCGGCTATCAAGGCAGCGCTCGAGCACAATGCGCACCTACCTCAGGTTGCCTGTTTCGATACCGCGTTCCATGCCGGGCGCAGTGAAATGAGCCAGCTCTTCGGCCTGCCCTACGCGCTGTACGAACAGGGTGTTCGCCGCTACGGCTTCCATGGCTTGTCATTTGAATATGTCAGCCAGCGCCTGATCGACAGAGCTCCAGAGCTCGCTTCCGGCAAGCTGGTCATAGCCCATCTGGGCAATGGCTCCAGCCTGTGCGCCATCGAGGCCGGCCGCAGCGTCGAGGTGACCACGAGTTTCAGCGCCCTCGACGGCCTCCCCATGGGCAGCCGCTGCGGCGCCCTGGATCCCGGTGTGCTGCTGTACCTGCTGGATCAGGGTATGCAGGTTCGCGATCTGGAGACGCTGCTGTATCGGCAATCCGGCTTGCTCGGCATATCCGGGGTTAGCAGCGACATGCGCAAACTGCGCGCCAGCGACGACCCACGCGCAACCCTGGCCATCGACTTCTATGCCTACCGAATCGCCCAGGAAGTCGGGCGGCTCGCCACGTGCCTGGGGGGGCTGGACGCGCTGGTATTCACCGCCGGTATCGGTGAAAAGGATGCTGCGCTGCGTGCCCAGGTGCTGCAGCATCTCGCGCCGCTCTTTGGGCTGCGCATCGATGACGCGGCGAACCAATGCAACGCCGAGCGCATATCCAGTACTGCCAGCACACGGGCTGTGTGGGTCATCCCCACCGACGAAGAAAGCATCATTGCCCGCCATGCCTGGCGTGTATATCAGGATCAACGCTTATGAGTATCAAGGAAAGCCTGTCCCTAGCCGGTAAGCGCGGCCTGGTGGTCGGCATCGCCAACCCGCATTCGATCGCCTGGGGCTGTGCTCAGGCTCTGCATGACATGGGCGCTGAGCTGGCCGTCACCTGGCTGAATGACAAAGCCAGGGTGCATGTTGAACCTCTGGCGCAACAGGTGCATGCCAGTGTGCGCATGCCCCTGGACGTGACCCGGGCCGGCGAGCTGGACGCGCTGTTCGAGCACCTCGCAGTGCAATGGGGATCGCTGGACTTTGTCGTTCACTGCCTGGCTAGCGCACCCAAGGAGGAACTCCGCGGGCGCCTACTGGATAGCTCCAGTTCCGGGTTTCTGCAGGCCGTTGATATTTCCTGTCACTCCTTTATCCGCATGGCGCGCCTGGCCGAACCGCTGATGCCTCGGGGCGGCAGTCTGGTGACCATGAGTTACTTGGGCGCTCAGGAGACGATCGAAGGCTATGCCCTGATGGGGCCGGTCAAGGCCGCTTTGGAGGCCAGCGTGCGCTACCTGGCCACCGAACTGGGGCCGCGCAACATCCGTGTGCACGCCATTTCTCCCGGCCCTATGCCGACTCGGGCGGCATCCGGGCTGAAGGACTTTGATCACTTGTTGGAAACCTCGACCAATCGCGCCCCCTTGCGCCGCCTAGTCACTTTGGAGGAAGTCGGCGGCCTGTGCGCCTGGCTGGTTAGCAACGCGAGCCAAGGTCAGACTGGCGGAGTCCACTTCGTTGATGGCGGCCTGAACATCCTCGGTTGATTCAAGGTGCCTTCATGCAAATCCATGCGCTCCATATTTAACTTGGTGCTCTATTCTGAGCGCCACTGTTCACCGAGCTATTGGGCGTCGGCAAGTTCATGGATTTGGAAGCCGCCAGTAACACTGTGGGTCTGATTACGGCCTGCTGTATCGGTGGAGTGCTCGCCAGTTACTTGATACGCCGCTACGCATTGATGCTAATCCTGTGCGCCTGGATGTGGTAGAGCGTGGAGCTGGTAGCGGGGTAGGCGCTCGCGTGTGTGAACAACACATCCGTCCGTGTCAGTAAGCAAATATCGACTCAAGCCTCACGACGCAAGAGCACCTCATCCAGGCCCTCCGCCGGCAGCATATCCACCAGCATCCCGACATAGTTGGAACTGATCTGGTAAATACCCCTCTGCCGTTTCTCGAAGAGCGGTGGCACACCTTGAAATGCGCGACCTAGATGTCCGCAAGTCAATTTTTATTGACTCCAGTCAATGCTTGGTTAGATAGAGTTCAAAGCGCGCCAAGGCTGGTGCGCGAGGACAACCCGGCGTCACCCGGGGACGTTGTTCCCATCTGCAAAGCGCCAGAGACTTGCCCGCTGTTCCAAGGTCTTAATTAACGAGGAATGGTTAATGGGTATTGCGAGCAATCCGGCACGTATAGCACTGGTCACCGGTGGTATGGGCGGTATCGGTACGGCGATCAGCCAGCGCCTGCATCGGGATGGATTCACCGTGGTGGTGGGCTGTAATCCCTACTCCAGCCGCAAGGCCTCCTGGATTGCCAAGCAACTCGAGGCGGGCTTCCACTTCCACTGCATCGACTGCGACATCACCGACTGGGACAGCACCCGCCAGGCCTTCGACATGGTGCACGAGACTGTCGGCCCGATCGATGTATTGGTCAACAATGCTGGCATCACCCGCGACGGCACCTTCCGCAAGATGTCCCCGGAGAACTGGAGGACGGTGATTGATACCAATCTCACCGGCCTGTTCAACACGACCAAGCAGGTCATCGAGGGCATGCTGGCCAAGGGCTGGGGACGCGTCATCAACATCTCCTCGATCAATGGTCAACGAGGCCAGTTCGGGCAGACCAACTACTCCGCAGCTAAGGCAGGCATTCATGGTTTCAGCATGGCCTTGGCCCGCGAGGTGAGTGGCAAGGGCGTGACTGTCAATACGGTTTCCCCCGGCTACATCAAGACCGACATGACCGCGGCGATTCGCCCGGACATCCTCGAGGACATGATCACCGGCATTCCAGTCGGCCGTCTCGGCCAGCCTGAGGAGATTGCCTCGATCGTGGCCTGGCTGGCCTCCGATCAGTCTGCCTATGCCACCGGCGCCGACTTCTCGGTGAACGGCGGCATGAACATGCAGTGACGTGCCATTCGCGCCGTCGCTAAGCCATGACATGAGGTGCTTCAGATGATCGAAGTCGTTATCGTCGCCGCCGTTCGCACCGCCATCGGCGCTTTCCAGGGAAGCCTGGCCGGCACCCCCGCCGTTGAGCTGGGCGCCACGGTGATCCGCAGCCTGCTCGAACAGACCGCTCTGGATAGCAGTCAGGTGGATGAAGTGATACTCGGCCACGTACTTACCGCCGGTGCTGGGCAGAATACTGCCCGACAGGCAGCGGTCATTGCCGGCCTGCCATACGCCGTACCGGCGATGACCCTGAACAAGGTCTGTGGCTCCGGCCTGAAAGCCCTGCACCTGGGCGCTCAGGCCATCCGCTGTGGCGATGCCGAGGTGGTGATCGCTGGCGGCATGGAGAACATGAGCCGGTCGTCCTATGTCCTGCCCAATGCTCGCACCGGCCTGCGCATGGGCCACGGGCAGATACTCGACAGCATGATCGTCGACGGCCTGTGGGACGCCTTCAACGACTACCACATGGGCATCACCGCCGAAAACCTGGTAGACAAGTACGGCATCAGCCGCAAAGCCCAGGACGAATTCGCCGCAGCCTCGCAGCAGAAAGCCGCGGCTGCCATTGAGGCCGGTCGCTTCCGCGACGAGATCGTCCCTGTGAGCATTCCGCAGCGCAAGGGCGAGGCGCTGAGCTTCGACACCGACGAGCAGCCGCGTGCCGGCACCACCGCTGAGTCGCTGGGCAAGCTGAAACCTGCCTTCAAGAAGGATGGCAGCGTCACCGCCGGCAACGCTTCCAGCCTCAACGACGGTGCCGCCGCGGTGCTGCTGATGAGTGCTGCAAAGGCCGCAGCACTCGGTCTGCCAGTGCTGGCGAAGATCACCGCCTACGCCAATGCTGGCGTCGATCCGGCGATCATGGGTATCGGCCCAGTGTCGGCCACCCGCAGCTGCTTGGAGAAGGCAGGCTGGAGTCTGGCCCAGCTGGATCTGATCGAAGCCAATGAAGCTTTCGCCGCCCAGGCCCTGGCCGTGGGCCAGGAGCTGGGTTGGGATGCTGACAAGGTCAACGTCAACGGCGGCGCCATCGCCCTCGGCCACCCCATTGGCGCCTCCGGCTGCCGCGTACTGGTAAGCCTGCTGCATGAAATGCTCAGGCGCGACGCGAAAAAAGGCCTGGCTACCCTGTGTATCGGCGGTGGCCAGGGCGTGGCGCTGGCCATCGAGCGCTGAGTGACGCTTTCGCGACTCTGCCGGACGTGCCCCCCTGCACCCGCACCGCCAGGCTGGCCGTGCGGTTACGTCCCGACATGATCGCACCGCGCCCCTCACCGGGTGCGGCTTTTGTTTTCATATTCCCGGAGACGCCATGGACAACGCACACACCTTTGCTCGCTACTGGTCGGGACAGGTACCTTTCATCGCTAGCTTCGTCCTGCAGCAGTTGCGCCTATACGTGGCGCAGAATGTTTGGTTCAACGGACATGACCAAAGCCGGTGGTTCGATGTGCCTGTCGAGGCGCTGGAGCAACTGCAGGCTGGCTACCAACAACAGTGGGCCGATCTTGGCCAGCAATTGCTGACCTGCCAGCCGTTCGCGTTCAATGACCGTCGCTTTGCCAGCGGCAACTGGAGCGAACCGCTATTCGGCTCCCTGGCTGCCTTCTACCTGCTGAACTCCGGTTTCCTGCTGAAACTACTGGAGCTACTGCCCATCGATGAGGAGAAGCCGCGTCAGCGCCTTCGTTACCTTATTGAACAAGCGATCGCCGCAAGTGCCCCGAGTAATTTTCTGCTGAGCAACCCCGATGCGCTGCAACGCCTAGTGGAAACGCAGGGCGCCAGCCTACTAAGTGGCCTGTTGCATCTGGCCAGTGACATGCAGGAAGGCAAGTTGCGCCAATGCGACCTGGGCGATTTCGAAGTTGGCGTGAATCTGGCCACCACCCCTGGTGCCGTGGTACTGGAAACCCCTCTATTCCAGCTGATCCAGTATTCACCGCTCAGCGAAACGCAATACCAGCGGCCGGTGTTCATCGTTCCGCCGGCGATCAACAAGTACTACATCCTTGACCTCGGCCCCGAAAACTCTCTAATCCGCCATCTACTAGAGCGAGGCCATCAAGTTTTTCTGATGTCCTGGCGCAACTTCACTCAGGAACAGGCCGACATCACCTGGGAGCAGATCATCCAGGACGGAGTGATCAGCGCCCTGCGCACTACCCGGGCCATCAGCGGGGAGCGCCACCTGAACTGTTTGGGTTTCTGCATCGGCGGCACCATGCTGAGTTGCGCTCTAGCGGTGCTGGCAGCGCGTGGCGACCACGACATTGCCAGCCTGAGCCTGTTTGCCACTTTTCTTGACTACCTCGATACCGGGCCGATCAGCGTCTTCGTCGATGAGCAATTGGTGGCCTACCGCGAGCGCACCATCGGTGGCCATGGTGGCAAGTGTGGCCTGTTCCGCGGCGAGGACATGGGCAATACCTTCTCCCTGCTGCGGCCCAACGAGCTGTGGTGGAACTACAACGTAGACAAGTATCTCAAGGGGCAGAAGCCGCCGGCTCTGGATCTACTGTTCTGGAACAACGACAGCACCAACCTGCCGGGGCCCCTGTATTGCTGGTACCTTCGCCACACCTACCTGCAAAACGATCTCAAATCAGGGGAGTTGGATCTGTGCGGCGTCAAGCTGGATCTGCGCGCCATAGATGCACCAGCGTACATCTTGGGGACCCACGACGACCACATAGTGCCCTGGCGCAGTGCCTATGCCAGCACGGCATTGCTGGAAGGTCCGAAGCGGTTCGTCCTCGGTGCCTCCGGCCACATTGCCGGGGTGATCAACCCGCCAGGTAGGAACAAGCGCCATTACTGGGTCAATGAACACATAGCACCGGCAGCCGACGACTGGTTGCGGGGTGCCCAGCAGCATGCCGGCAGTTGGTGGGGTGATTGGTTCGCCTGGTTGGCCGAGTATGCCGGCTCACGCCTGCCTGCTATCACTATGCTAGGTAATGCTGAATACCCTCCGCTTGAGCATGCACCTGGTCGCTATGTTCGGCAATAAGCTCAATTTCTATTGAATACAAAATGATCCGGCCGGCCGCCATCGTAGCCCGGACTGGCCGGTTGTTTCTTGAGGCTTCCGACCGAGTTAGACGAGACGATTTACTTGTCGGCGCTGCTCCCATAGTGCTTATTAACTACCTATTTATCGACTCAGGGAGGGCGGGAAATTGCTAAAAACTGTAGTTGCGGACAATTATTTGTGGTGTGAGGATGTTTTGAAAAAGCCCAAACCCATGCAGCATGTAGCCGAAGCCTAATCTTCAGCTTGGTCATGGAGTTTTTATTTTAGTCCATGAGTGATCCGCGAAGGTGACGTGAACGAGTTTTTGAACTGCATTGCTTGAGATTTTCTGTGGTAGGCGCACTCTGGATATTTACGCTAGAGAGAATTGAGGTGTTTATATGCTAATCATTTCTGCGTTTGAGGATCGCTCTGAGCTTGAATTTAGAAAGCCTTTTGATGTTGGGTATGATTCTGGCTCATCTGGTTTGACTATTTTTGATTGCCCATACCCTCACGCGAGCGTAGAGGGGCTTCGTAGTCGCCATGAGTGGCTTGATGGGTTTCTTACGGCTCTTTCGCAAAAGGGCGATCCAGGTTTGCTTTAGGTATGAGTTATTTTCTGGTCTACTCCTGATGGGTGAGTTTCTGTGTGAGTGTTTCGAAAACTCCCTGGTGGCATGCCGAACCATCGAAGGCAAGCCTTGTGAAAACTACTTAGCTCTTTAAAGCCAAGTAGTGTGCTTATGTGGTCTAGGGAGTAAGAGTGGTAGTTTTTTAAGTAGTGTTCGGCTAGTCTTTTTCGGGTGCTATTGAATATTTCTTTAAAGGTTTTACCCTCTTTTGCAAGCTCGCGCTGTAAGAAACGACTACTGACGTTAAGTTCTTTTGCTACAGAGTCCATGTCGCAGAGGGAGTGGCCAAGGCGCTTGATGAGCAAGCTTCGTGTGCGTTCGCTGTAATGTCCGTTATTTAAAAAATATTCTTGATGTTCAGCAAGGCTGCCATGGAGTAGTGCAAGTGTTTCATTTGCAGTGCTTAGCGGCAGCGATAGCGCGTGGTTGTCAAATAAGATGCTGTTTCTATTTTTCCCAAAGTGTAGGGGGCAATCAAAAAGCCGTTGGTGCTCTGAGATGTCTTGTGGAGTGGGGTAAATGAATTCTATTTCTTGGATTTCGGGAAGTTTACCCCCAGCCATCCAGCGGCAGAGTCCGAGAGTTGATGCCAATATTGCGTCATTGAACACTCTGGATTTCTTTGTTCTGTCTTCTGTGTTGTCAACGTACCACAGGCGTATGCCATTTTTTTCTTGTGTTAGGCCGACAGTGAAGCCGTTTCCGAGAAGTTTGGAAAAACGTACTAAGACCTGCAGCGCGTCTTTTAGATTGGCGCTGGAGATCATTGCATATCCTACTAATTGAAAAGCACCTGGAAGAAAGTGCTGGTAAGCTTTAAGTCCAATGTCTGGGTTACCGCTCTCAATTTCTGCTAGCTCCATTAACCGAAGGGCGCTTGATCTTGGAATAAATTTATTTGACGATCTTAGCTCGTCGATGGCTATCCCGACTTCTTTGCAGAGTCGCTCTGTGTCGAGGTTTTCACTGCTCAGGAAACTCACCAACTGGGCAGTTAACCCGGCACTTATCCTACTCATTTCTCGCTGCTCCTGTGTTAGGTGGAGGCTGATTCCTGCGCCGATCGCCTATAGATATCTTGATGCTGTCAGTATGTCTATAGATAACTTCCAGTATGTCCATGGATACCTTCTTAAGGTGCCTGCGGACATTTTTTTTGGTGTCACAGGACATTGCTCGGGTGTCGATGGCTTGATTAGCTATTTTTTGCGGAAGTGGAGTCGAGAGGAGTGCTGATGCTAGTGGTTGGCTTCGAGTAGTAGGTTTAATTTTTAGATGGTTTTTCGATCAATTCTGGAGCTTGTAGGAGGTTTCTGTTTTTGATGGTTGGGGTTTGTTTTTATAGGTTAATATTTTAGGGGGAGTTGAATCGCCCCGGCTTTCCTAGACACTCTCCAAGCTCTGGAAATAGCGCTTTTCAAACTCCACTGGCGATAGCTGCATAGCGCTGCTGTGCCGGCGTTTGGGGTTATAAAACATCTCGATGTAATCGAACACATCACTGCGGGCTTCTTCGCGGGTGCCGTAGGTTTTTCGTCGGATGCGTTCCCGCTTCAGCAACTGGAAAAAGCTTTCCGCAACCGCGTTGTCGTGGCAGTTACCACGTCGACTCATGCTGCTGATCAGGTTGTTGGCCTTGAGGAAGCTCTGCCAGTCCGAGCTGCTGAACTGGCTGCCCTGGTCGGAGTGGATCATCACTTCCTGCTTGGGCTTGCGCCGCCACACCGCCATCAGCAACGCATCGATGGCCAGGTCGCTGCACATCCGTGGTTTCATCGACCAACCAATCACCTGGCGTGAAAACAGATCCAGCACCACCGCCAAGTACAACCAACCCTCATAGGTGCGGATGTAGGTGATGTCGGTGACCCAGACCTTGTTCGGTTCACTGACGTTGAACTGCCGCTCCAGGCGATTGGGCGAGGCCACCGTCGGCCTGCCGCCGTAATAGCCGGGGCGCCGACGATAGCCGGTCTGCGAGCGCAGCCCCTCTCCTCGCATCAGGCGAGCCACGCGGTGCCGGCCACAGGACTCCCCCAGCTCACGCAGGTCGTCGTGGATCTTTCGGTAGCCGTAGACCCCACCGCTTTCCAGCCAGGCATGCTTGATCAATCCGAGCAGGCGCTGATCTTCCTTGGCGCGTACGGATTTCGGCTCGGCCAGCCAGGCGTAGTAACCGCTGGGATGCACCTTGAGGGTCTGGCAGAGACGCCGCACCGGATACTCCACCGACAGCTTGCTGATGAAGGCGTACTTCAGCCGGACTCCTTGGCAAAGTACGCGGCGGCCTTTTTTAGGATGTCTCGCTCTTCGGTCACCCGCTTGAGTTCGGCGCGCAGACGACGCAATTCGGCCTGCTGATCGTCTTCCTGCTGCCGCTGTTCCTGGGGCTTGCCGTAGCGCTTGATCCAGGCATACAGGCTATGCACCGACATGCCCAACCGCGCTGCCACCTCGGCTACGGGGAGGCCGCGCTCGGTCACTTGCTTGACCGCTTCGATTTTGAATTCTTCGGGGTAACGCTGGTTGCTCATGGCACCTCCTAACGGGCCTCATTATGAGGCTTGGAGGTGTCTACGAAACTAGGGGCGATTCAATAATTAACCACTAACTTTAGAGCCCATACAATCTTCCTTGATGTCAAAACGGTACCATGCTATCACCGGTCGGAAGATTTTTGGGTGAATCTCTTCTGAATTCTTTGCCAGTGTCGAATGACAGCTATGGCCTGTAGATTCAACCGGTGAACGCAACGCACTGAACCCTGTGTAATCAGGAGGAGTGTTGCAGATGAAGCAAAGGCCTCGGATCTACTACACCGAAAGCCAGAAGGCGCCGATGTGGGATCGCTGGAAGGCAGGTGATTCCCTCCAGCAGATTGCTCAGCTGTTCGACCGAAATCATTCCTCGATCCAGCGGATTCTCGCGGAGACAGGTGGTATTCGCCCAGCTACTCGACGACGTTCCAGGTTGGCGCTCACACTAGTTGAGCGAGAGGAGATTCCAAGAGCACTTGCTGTTGGCCAGTCGATTTGGCATATCGCGATGCGTCTGGAACGAGCTCCATCCACTATCAGCCGCGAGATCAGCCGTAACGCTGGTTGTCGAAGCTACCGTGCCAACCAGGCTGAACAGGCGGCATGGGATAGGGCCCGTCGCCCCAAGCTTTGCAAGCTTGCCCAGTCCCCAAAGTTGGCGCAGCTTGTTGCGGAGAAGCTCCAGATCCAGTGGTCGCCCGAGCAGATCGCTGGATGGTTGAAGCGTACATATCCGGACGTGGCCGACCAAGTGTCACGCGAGACCATCTACCGTAGCCTCTTCATCCAGGCCCGCGGCGCATTGAAGAAGGAATTGCTGGAGTATCTGCGCCGTAGTCGTGCGATGCGCCGGTCACGTCATCACACCCAGAAAGCCGGTAACCATGGCCGTATCAGCGATACGACTTCCATAAGCGAGCGGCCGGCCATCGTCGAAGATCGTGCAGTACCAGGACACTGGGAAGGCGATTTGTTGTGCGGTAGCAAAAATAGTCAGATCGCCACGCTGGTTGAGCGCCACAGCCGCTATGTGATGCTGGTGAAAGTGAATGGAAAGGACACCGAGACAGTGGTGAATACACTGATCGAGAATGCTCGGCGATTGCCTCAGGAGCTCCACCAATCCCTGACCTGGGATCGAGGCAATGAGATGGCTGCTCACAAGCGATTCACTCTGACGACGGAAATCCAGGTCTACTTTTGTGACCCACAGAACCCCTGGCAGCGCGGGATGAATGAGAACACCAACGGCCTGCTACGGCAGTACTTTCCGAAGGGAACTGATCTCTCGCTGTACTCGTAGGATGCGCCGGATAAGGTCGCTCGGCGGTTGAACGAGCGACCCAGAAAGACCCTGGGGTACTCGACACCTGCCGAGTGTTTTAACCAGGCTGTTGCGTTGATCGGTTGAATCCGCAACCCATAGCGGACTATCGCATCAATGGATGCTGCGATAAATGAACCAGAAAATGAACGCGACGAATGGAGCGAGCAGAACGCTGGTTTCCGGGGAAGTGCTCCGCTGTCTGGGTCAACTCACCTCAAGTAATTTGACGGAGCCTTAAACGACCAATGACTCCCTTCTTATACTCGTCAGCAGTCATTCCGAGATGTGTGTCAATATTGACGTGTGTATATGACGCTCGGGTGCAAGGGTGTGGTAGTCTTAAGGCGGGTCGATTTTCTGGCGGATTATTTCTCAAGGAGTACGTTATGAGGTTTAGGGAATTTTGCATTGGTCTGTTGTTTGGTTTGCTTGCTTTTTCTGCAACATCTACTCAAGCAGCCACAATGCGTTGCGGAAGTAATTTGATAAGCGAAGGCGAATTGATAGTTGATGTGATTAGAAAGTGTGGCCAGCCAGCGCAGCGTCAGGTTGTGGGGCCTGCTGTCGACGCTAACGGTTACGTAGCAAAAGGCGCTGCAACAATTGAGAATTGGGTTTATGGCCCTAGCAATGGGGCATATCAATACCTGCGCTTTGTCGACGGTAGATTGGTTGAAATTCGTACTCGAATGAATTGATGGAGAGCGCAGGTACTCAGTGAGTACCTGCGAAGGGGCATTAGCCCGCAGTGCCGATGGCATCCAGCAGCGTAGCGATGGGGGCGCTTTGAGCGCTTGTGACAATGATCGTCGTGTTCGCCCCAGCATTGCTGACGGCTTGTTGAAGATTGTTTGCCGTTAATTGCGCACCGTTGAACGCGGCGCTGAAGAGTTTGCTGATCCCGGCAATAGAGAGAAGTTGAAGCATGGAGTTGATGCTCACTGCTTGAGCAGTGTTAACACTGATTTTTGTCTTAGTGCCCGCGGCAGTCAGCGCCTGCTGCAGGTTATCTGCTGTCAACTGCGCGCCATTGAAGTCGGCGCTGAAGTTTTTATTGTTGCCCGCATTTTGTATGGCCTGAAGGAGGGGTGTGATGTTCGCCGCCTGGGCGGTGTTGACGCTGATGCTCGAGTTGGTTCCTGCCGCGCTGACGGCTTGCTGGAGGTTGTTCGAAGTCAGTTGAGCGCCATTGAAATCGGCGCTGAATTTCTTGGTATTTCCAGCGATGCTGAGCAACTGTAGAAAAGTTGTGATGTTGATTGCTTGGGCGGTATTTACGCCAATCGAAGTATTTGTGCCGGCGGCGGTAAGAACTTGCTGCAAGTTTGTGCCAGTGAGCTGGGCTCCGTTGAAGTTTGCACTAAATGCCTTGCTGCTGCCCGCAGCATTTATCGCCTCGAGAAGGGCGGTAATATTCGCCGCTTGAGCCGTGTTCACACTAATGCTTGTGCCTGATTGCGCGGCGGTTACCGCCTGCTGCAGATTATTTGCGGTGAGTTGGGCGCCATTGAAATCCGCGCTGAAATGTTTGGTAGTGCCCACGGACGATATTATGGAAAGCAGCGTGTTGATGTTTACTGCCTGTGCGGTATTGACGGCGATATTGGTGTTGCTGCCGGATGCATTTACTGCTTGTTGCAGATTGCTTGAGGTCAACTGAGCACCATTGAATGTGGCGTTCAGGCGCTTGGTATTTCCCGCGATGCCGATGACCTGGAGGAGCGTGGTTATGTTGACGGCCTGAGCAGTGTCGATATTGATGGTTGTGTTGGCTCCCGCAGCTGTGATTGCCTGCTGGAGATTGTTTGCGGTAAGGGCTGAACCATCGAAATTAAGTACAAGCTTCATGTTTTGCTAATTCCCTTTTGCAAGTCGAATCGGAGGTGGTCGCTTCATTCAGTGGCGAAAAGAAACTAGAAGTGATTCTTGGAAACAACAAGGCATTTTTATTGCGATGTCTGCAACAGACTGTTGTAGTGGTTAATTGCCGATTTGTTGATATGGATCATTGTGCTTTGAGCGGGGCAATAAGAACGGGCCTTCCCCTAGATGGTGAACCGTTTGCAGGCTCGACAAACAGCAGTTCCAAGTGGACAGACCAGGAGTAACCCCGGCCTCCTTACACCGGTGGGGCGTCCGGGCAACGAATCGACTAGACCGGGCTGAGTGCTCTGGTGCTCCCTGGCGCAGACAGCTACACACAGAGCACGTGTCTGCGCTGTATACAAGGTCTGCTTCTGGCCCAGGCTGTGTAAAAACGTGGCCAGCGCCCTTGCTATGCTGCCGGTGGTTTTCGTAGCGGGGGCACTCCATGAAGCGTTTCATCC
>NZ_LZDG02000092.1:0-11023 GCF_001672555.2 Pseudomonas sp. AU11447
CGCAGTCCGATTGAAAACGTCCCACAGGCCCTGTACAACTTACGCTAAAGGTATTGAGGCTTCCGCCTGCTGCCCACACACCGGATTGGCAAGATAGTGTGACCCCCGAGCCATCGGCGCTCTTGGCGAGCAACTTGCTATCGCCACAAGCGGTACCGGCGGTTGCGAGCCCTCCAATCGAGATGAACTCGTTGGTGGAAATTCGACCTGTGGCGGTTATGTTGCCGAAGGCAACCACCTGGCCTCCAACCAGCGTTCCGCCAGTCGCCAGGCCCTTGTTGTTGTAGATCCGCACCCAGTCCGCGTCGGACTGGTAGATGCCGCCTCCCCACTTTTCGCTGTACCAGCCTGTATCGCCCCGGGTTCTGAACCATCCCCCGGTGTACGTCTCGCCGGTCACGTTGGCAGTGGCGGCGGTTACCGTGCCGGTGGCTGTGACGTTTCGCGCGCTGACGTCGGCGCCAGTGGTGACGTTCCCCGTCGCGGTGATCGCTGCGGCGTTGTTGATGTTGTGCCCACCGACGTTGAGGTCAGTGTTCATCGTGTTGAACTCCGGGTGGCCTGGCACAGCATTCCGGTACAGATAGTCGTTGGCCAGCTCGCCATCCATCAGGAACAGCGCGCTGGCGGTATGGCCTGCTCCCGGGTTGATCGCGTAGTTGCTCAGGGCCACTTGCCAGCCGCCGCGGATACCCTGGATGACGTTTGGGCTGAGCGTCGAGATGAACCCGCCAGGTCCCCCAAGGTTCTCCGCGATGGTGCGGATCCCGATCTCAGGGATCGTCTGGCCGCCAGTGGTCACGACGATTGCCTCCAGCTGGTTCGCATTCGGCTTCCTGGCCAGGCCAATGATTGTCTGGCCGAAGGCGTTGGTGTCGGCAAACCCGGCCGGCAGGTAGTTGGTGTTCTGCAGCATGGTCACGGTGACCTGGACAGGCGCGGTCGCAGTCGCGTTCGCGAGCACGACGGCGAAGTTGTCCTTCAGATACTTCGAGAATGCCTCCGCGAACGTCTGCTGCTTGTCGGCAGCTATGCGGTAGCTCTGCTGGTTGGACATGTTGACCATCCAGAGCACTGCCACAGTGACGAGCACGGCGAGGACGATGAGGCCCATCGCCGCGTCGACGCTGAGTAGGCCTGCCTGCCGGCGTTTATTGATCATTCCAGAGACTCCTCGAAGATTGCTGGGCAATGTCTTGCTCCAGCAGTTGGATGTCCCCCTGCCGGATTTTCTCGCGAATGGAAGGTGCGTCGGCGCCAGTCAGTGATAGGCACTGGAGCTTCAGGCGTCTGGCGCCCTTCGAATCGGTCTGGAGGGTTTGGTGGATGACGGCGACCAGGCCCTGGGAGAGGACCTGGAGCGCGTTCGAGATCAAGGGTTGCGCAAGGACCGCGAGCCTTTCGATGCCCAGGGCAGCGTTGCCCGAGTGCCCGGTGCAGATGATGAAGTGCCCGTTGATCGAGGCCTGGATCACCAGCATTGCTGTTTTGGAGTCACGGACCTCGCCCACTAGGATGATCTCTGCCCGCGTGCGTAACGCGCGGATGAGCGCTTCCTCGTAGCCGCCTTGCTTGCGTGAGACTGGCACCTGTACGCAACGCCCAGGGCCGTGGACGCCATGCAGCAGGGGCTCGGGAGGGTCCTCGACGGTGAGGGCTACGCCGCCGTGAACCTCAAGCCGGGCCTTCACCAGGGATGCAGCGCTGGATGTTTTGCCGGAGCCCATCTCGCCGCAGAAAAAGACCAGGCCGCGTGTGAACTCGTCCAACAGGCTCTCGTGCAGCTGATCAGGAAGTCCCAGGTCGTCGAGCGGGAGAATCTTGACGGCCGACTTGTTCAGCACGAACAACGGTTTGGCGTTCACGTCCTGCAGCTGGGTGACGCGAAGGACCACGTCGTCTACCAGTAGGGAGAACTCAGGCTCCTGAGTGGCATTGTGGTGCTCCTGGCAGCGCTCCCGCAGCTGCTGGATCTCGACCTCCCATTCGGCTGGTGCCTGAACGCGACGGGGCTGCCCAGGCAGCCCCTTCACGTCCGAGAAGCCGTCGCCGAGGTACAGGTCGACGAACTGTGCTTCGGAGATGAATCCCACGCGCTCCCCCTTAGTAGGTCGTCCAGGCGATGGTGTTGGCGTCGGAGGAGCAGCTGGTGGTAGCCGCGGCGCCCAGGATCTCGCCAGCCGTAGACGTCCCGCCGTTGATCGCGGTGCTGGTCTGCTTGTCTTTGGCGATTTTTGTCACCAGGGTGATGCAGGCGCTCTTCGGCACGTTCGTCTCGGTGAGAGTGAAGGTCATGCCATTGCTCACGTTGGTGACGGAACCGTTCCACTGGTTGGTCAGCGTCGCACCCGAAACACCCATCGAGCCAGTGCCGTCGATGGCGATCAGGGAAGGCACGAGGTTGGTGCCGGAGGCGCCGTAGCCGGTCGAACCCTTGAGCTTCTTGGTATTGCCGATGATCGTGGTGATGTTGCTCTGCTCGATCGCGACGTCGGAGCCGGAAAGCATCTTGAAGCCCAGGTAGGCGATGAAGCCCAGGGCGATCGCGATCAGCATCAGCCACATGACGCCGTCGATGGAAAGAAAGCCGCGCTGCTTGTGGTGGCGGGAGATTGCCATTGGTCGTACCTCGTTATGGTTGATCAGTGTTGGATGGAGTCCATGAGCCCCAACGCCAGTTGGAAGATGCCCACCACGACCAGGATCATGAGCAAGCCCATGAGGATGGCCGAGACGGTTACCAGGGCGCCGGAGATCGCCTCTACGCGCTTGAGCATCTGTTCCAGCCAGCGGTTGGCGAACCGCTCCATCGACTTGGCGAAGCCCTTGCGGGTGGCAAGTACCTGCAGGAAGTGGATGGCCATGGCATCGGGGAACTGGTGGCCGGCAAGACGCAGTGCAGTGCCGAAGTCCTTGCCGGAGCTAACTCCGTAGTGGATCGCGTCGATGCGCTCGCGAAGCCAGGGAGCTGCGCTGCGCTTCAGGATGGTCAGTGCGTTGAGCTGGCTGATGCCGGCGCGGAGCATCACCGACATGTTGAGAAGGAAGATCGAGCCCTGCAGGACCTTGTAGATTGACCAGGGCGGTATCGACTCCAGTCGAATTCGAGCCTTCTGCAGGAACGCGCTGAGCTGCACTTTCATGACTGGACTGTTACTGCTGATCTGCAGCCCGCAGAAGTAGGGCAAGGTCGTGATCGACAGCACGACAAGCGTCAGGGTTACGATGACGATCGCCAAGCCGTAGTTGGTTACCAGGTTGGACAGGGCATAGAGGACTGCCGGCACGCCGGTCCAGTTTTCAGGATCCTGGCGCTGCGACATGGAAGGGACCATCCAGCCGGCGATCACATACATGAGCGCGCCCATCAAGCTCCAGGTGAGGGACGGAAGCGCAACGACCGACTTCACCAGGCTGGCGATGCGCTGCCTGGCTTCGATGATTCGCACGCAGTCGCGGAAGGCCTGGATGAGGTTGCCGGTTTCCTCCCCCGATTCGATCAGCGAGGACTCGTCGAATGGGATGTAGCTGCGACAGGCCTCCGCCACAGGCTTGCCGCCACGCACCAGCATTGCGACCTGGCCGCACACAATCGAGACAGGATGGAGCTCCTTCCCGTCGTTGCTGAAGGCTTTCTCGACGGTCTCCAGTGCCTCTTCAATCGGGATGCCGTCCTCGAGGACGCCCATCAGGCTCTCGTAGAACTGGATCCGCTCGTTCTTGCCGAACTGCTTGATGTAGAAGGTTTCCACCCAGCCATGCGCAGCTTCGCGTAAGCCTGCCCACAGATCGAGGAGCAGATCACGCATGTGTCAGCTCCACCAGCTGGCGGTCGAAATCCAAGGGACCGACGATGGTTTCTGCGTGCCGAGGGTCAATGAGGCCACTGGCGATCTTCTGGGTGGCATGGGCAATTTTGGTGATGCCGCCCATTTCCTTCACCCAATGACGGCGCGCCGCGCTGGCCCCCTTCTCGACAAAGGTCTTCATGAACAGCAGGTCGGACAACAGCACTTCGGCCACGACGGTTCGATCAACCACACCCAGGTGCTTGCAATGCGTGCAGCCTTCGCCGTGCAGGTTGACCTGGTCGACGATATCCAGCTGCTCCAGGCGCAGCCTCAGGCTGTGATCGATCGTGTCGAGGTTCTCGCGCAGAGGGATTCTGCATTTCGGGCACAGAACCGGCAGGAGTGACTGGTTGATGATCCCAGTGGTGAGCGCCGGATCGGTGACCAGGTAGCTGGGAACGCCCATGTCCATCAGTCGCTGGATCGATGCAACCGCGTTGTTGGTATGCAGCGTCGACCACACCAGGTGGCCGGTCATACCGCCGCTGTACGCGGCCTGCGCCGACTCCAGATCACGCAGCTCACCGAACATCAGAATGTCCGGGTCCAGGCGGACGGTGTTCTTGATGCCGTCCTTCCAGGTCTCCCCGGCGCCCAGGGGAGACTGGTTCGCCTTCAGTGGATATTCGGGCGGATCCTCCAGAGTGAGGATGTGGCGCGTCCCTTCGGTCTCGTCATGGAGCAGGTTCAGGTTGACCTGCAGACTCTTCGACTTACCGGAACCGGTGGGACCGGTTATCAGGTTGATGCCATAGGGCAGGCTGCGAAGACGGGCGAACTGCTCAATCTGCGACGGCAAGAAGCCCAGCTCCTCGAGCGACTTCTTGGACTCGTCGTCGTAGAGCAAACGCATGATCATCAGCGGCCCCTCGACCAAGGGGCGAGTGGCGATCCGGGCGCCAAACAGGCCCAGCTGCTTCACGAACTCGCGGCTGACGCGCCCATCCTGCGGAATCTGCGGCTGATAGTGGTCCTTGGAGACGTCGCACATGCTGTTGTAGAGCGCGGAGCACAGCTCACGCCCTACCTGGCTTTTCTCCTGCGCGGCCTCCCAGAGGAGCCCATGGATCCGGTATTTGATCTTGGTGATGTCATGGCCAACTACAACATGGATGTCGCTAGCAGCGCGACGGTGGGCGTCCCCCAGCATCGCAAGTGCCTGCGCCTGGCGGTCAGTTTCCACCTGCGCGTTGAAGCCCGCCTGGCTGGAGGTCTGGTACAGCGCTTTGATGTCAGACAGTGTCGACTGGACCACTTCGAAGTCATGCCCCTGACGCTCGAGCTGGTCCATGAAGGCCATGACGTAGTGATCGGTTCGATGCTGCTGAGAGACATGCAACTTGCCATCGGCAGTCAGTGCCAGTACCTGGCGGAGCTCCTCCTTGACCTCGAAAAGACCACCGGGGGCAGTCAATACGATCACGGGGATAGCAGCAGTGGTTGCCGTCGACGTGCCCACTTCGACGTGCTCGCCTTCCTGGTCGATTGGGGCAGAAGTAAGATCGGTCATCGTAGTGTTCCTCAGCGTTGAGCTGGCACCAGGCCAGGCAGTGCCGGCAACGATGGTGGTGCCGCGGAGGTCTGCTGCAGCGATTGCAAAGCTGGCGTAGGCGCCCTGTCGGAGAAGCCGAGCGGGTAGCGTTTGCCTGCGCGCTCCAGGAACACGCCATCAAGCGTGATCTGACTGACGCGATATCCTCCGGGCAGCACATTGCCCACGATGGCATCCAACTCGTAGCCGCTGCTAAAAAGCAGGGTTGCCTGCAGGCGACGGCTGGAGCCGGTGATTGCGCGCACCACCGGGAGGTCCGGTTCACTGCTGGCACGGCTGGGCGCCGGCGTTGCAGGCTGAGCTGGCTGCTGCATGAAGGAACCGGGGAACCCGTTCGGCGCTTGCTGGGGGCTGCTGGACGTATCCTCGCCATTGCTTTCGCGCTCAGCCTTCAATCGCTCCGCTTTGGCTTTGAGGAGGATGGTTTCGCTCTGCACCTTCCCGAGCTCACCCACGCTGATGCCAGAGAGCGAGGCGTCCTCCGCCCAGGCATTGCTCAGGACAAAGCAGGCGGATGCTGCCAGCCAGAATTGCTTATTTCGCATACAGGTCTCCTGATACCGACCACATCAGGTGGCCGGCCTGGTACTCGGACTTGATCTCGCGCAGCCGCAGCCCTTGAAGCGGGGCGCCGTTGAGTGAGTCGTAGGGAAGGACGCCGCTGACGTAGTTCAGGTCGAACTGCTTCCATTGGGGAGGCGGAGGCGGGGGCGGAGCAGGCTGGCCCGGCAGCGCGGGTTCCTGAGGCACCACGACGGGAACCTCCTTGAGCGTCGGCTCCTGGGAGAAGGCATGCAGCCAGGACGACAGGGCCGCAAGAGCGTCGATCGCTTCCGCGAGTGGCTCGTCACCGGCTGCTGGCAGGGCAAGATCGAACTTCAGCGTCGCGGAGTTTCCTTCGTCGAAGAATGCCGGCCGGTCGGAGAAGTGGCCGGCGCTGGCAGAAATGAGCTCAGCAGCAGTGCTGTTTCCACCGCGTTTGTAGGCAGCGAGGACTTGCGTGCCGTCGCATTGGGCGTTTGTGAAGGTCCAGCCGTGGATGCTCGCGGGCAGCTGGTACATCACTCGGCTGCAACCCTCGACGAAGGCTGGGACAGAGGGTCGTTTCGCCCAAGGGTGCTCCAGCGCCTGTAGAGGCTGTTTGGTGCCTGTTTCTTGCTCCAGCCGGGCTTGCTCCTCGAGGCGCTTCCGCTCTGCCTCCAGGCGCGCTTCGCGGGCGATCTGCTCCTGGTGCGCACGCCACTGTGTCCATGCCACAAAGGCGCCGATGACGATCACCGCGATGACGATCAACTGAGCCAGTTCCGCTTTCGACAGCCCGAATACCAGTGGTCGGAGGCGGTACTCGCGTTTCAGCTTGGACGGCTGAAGCAGCTCCTGGATGTCCAGGGGCTCGCCGCCCATCTCGAATTCTGGCGGGAGGTACTCGTGCTCGAAGTTGATGCCACGGCTACGCTGTTGTGCAACGCGCCGGCGCACTTCCGCGGCGGTACCGATGAGGTCGCAGCCTGGGATGATCCCGCCGTCATGTACTGCTACGACCGCGTAGCGATCCTCATCAGTTTCAACCTGCCAGGCTGCGATCCAGGAGTTGCCGAGCTGGCCGGCAAGGGTCGCGGCCAGGCTGTACATGCCCTTGGTGACACCCTCGGTGCGCGATACGAAGCCTGCCTGGATGATGCGCGGGGTGCGCCGTATGGCGACGATGTCCAGGTCGTTGTCTTCCCCGAACTTGCGCGCCTCCTTCATGTAACCGGTGAGACTGCCCAGCGGATGCCAGCGCAGGCCGGTCACGAAGTCCCGGCCACGGTACTGAAGGATCTGGACTCGCGAGCCCGCTACCTTGGGAGCGTCAGTGCTCATCATCGCCCCTTCAGAAGGTCCAGCAGGCACGCTGCTTGGCGCTGCACGGGACCTGGGTGCCATGGCCAGCATCATTCGCAGCCAGGTTGGCCGCCGCCTGCAGGATGTTGGGAACGACCTGGATGCTCCCGTTGAGGTTGTCGGGCAGAACGATCGGAGTGACCAGGACGACCAGGGCGCTGTGAGTCGACGTGCGGCTGCTACCGCCGCCAAGGCCGAAGAAGCTCGGGCTGCCTACGCCGGATTTGGAGGCGTTCTCGCTGTTCTCGTCGAAGCCGGTCAGTACCAGCGTTTCGCCGCTGCGCAGTCGCACCTTGGGCGCAGCGTTCTTGGTGTCGTAGTCCGCGTTCTGAACCTTCGAACCGTTGCTCTCGAACTCCTTGAAGGTGGGCTTGCTGCTCATGCTCAGGGTGATCATCAACAGCATGTTTTCGCGGTCCAAGAGCTTGGGCAGCAGCATCATGTTGAAGCCGCTGGTGATGGTCGCAGGTGTCAACGAGGTGCTGGATCCGACCGATGCCGTGGTCGTGGTTGAACTGGCCGCGACATAGCTCTGCACGTTGCCGATCTGGATGGGGGCCGGCTGCAGGTTTAGTGTCGTTACCGAGGGAGACCTCACCTCGGTTACTCGGCCTTGCTCGGAGAGTGCCTGCAGGATCGCTTTGGTGCCCGCCCAGGGGGAGCTGGACGTGTCGAGGATGCTGCCAGTGGCAGAAATGGCGTCGGTGCTGATGCCGGAGACGGTGTTGGACAGCGAGAAGCCCCATTTGCCGGAGACCGATTTGTACACGGCGTCCCAGTTCACAGCGTTCTGGTCGGTGTCGGTGAAGTTCACCTCGGCCACCTTCACGTTGAACAGAACCTGGCGGGTGATGGTCCGGTTCGTTTCACGGAGGTAGGCCGCGACTCTGTTCAGGACCTCGGGCCTGTCGCTGACAGTCATCGTGCCGGTCGAGCGCGAGAGGAACATCCGGCCTTCAGGCTGGACGCTGAGCATGGCCTGGACGTTCTTCTCGATGTCGGCCAACAGGGAGGTCTTGATGGTGACGGTGGTGCTCTGGTTACTGCCCGACTCGCCCGATGCGCCGGAGCTGGTCGACGTGCCGCTGTCGCCAGAGCCGGAGCCCGTCGAGGTCACCAGGCCTGACTTGACGGTGCTTTCGATGACCTGGTCATCACCGAATGCCCATACGTCGAACGTGCGGGTATCGAAGTAGGTGATCCGCACGCCCTGCAGGTCAGGGTCGTAGTTCCAGGACAGGCCCAGGCGGGACGTTGCCTGATTGAGCAGGCCGGACACCGGGCCGGAGTATTTAATGCCAGCGATCAGGCCAGCGCCGGACAGACCAAGGTCGAAGCTACGCGCGCCGCTGGGAGCCGATCCAATCACGTTGGCCGGCATCAGGCCGGCCAGGCTGTCTGGGCCAGCGGAGTTGATCGGCGCCGGCGCGCTGTTGTTACTCCCCGACTGCTTGGAAGACGTGAGTACACCGGGATTCAGCGCGTCAGGCGCCACCAGTACCGGCAGACCAGTCTGCTGGGTGATGTACTGGGCCACTTCGGTGATCGACACGGCCGATACCGGCCGGTACGCGATATCGTGGTCCTGGCCAAAGGGGAGCCCGCGCTTGGTCACCAGCGGCTGGGTCGATACCCACGGCTTGTTGCTGAAGACCACGGTATCGCGCGCTTGCTCGGGCTGCAGGTTCTGCAGGTACTTGGTGTACTGTCCGGCCGACTTGCCCTCGAGCTCAGCGCGGGCCACCGAATCGTTCACGCGCTGCAGCGAGCAGCTGCTCATGAAAAGGGCCAGCGGCAGGATGGCCCAGCGTACCCAGGGGCGTTCGGTCATTTCTTCTTCCTCTCGTCAACGTGCAACACGCGCTGAGAGTCGCTGCCATCAACCACGAAGGAGCGCTGAGCGGTGTCGTATAGCGGGAACAGCTGTTTGATGGCCTCTTCGAAGGAGCCTTCGAAGCGCAGTGGGGCCTGGATCGGGTAGTCCAAGTCGTCCTGGCTCCAGATCAGGGTCCAGTTGGCCTTCTTGGCCCAGGCCCCGACGCTCTGGCGCAGGGTTGATCCAGAATCGGCTGTCCATACCTGGGGCAGCGGCCGTAGGATCGGTGCGGGGAACGTGACCGGCGCAGGCTGAGTAGCAGTTGCAACTGACTGACCAGGCTTCACGCCCGCTGCGCCCGGGATGACGCTGGCAGGCTTGGAGGCAGCGCTCGAGGGCGAGGCTGCAGCGATGGGGCCATCCTTGGCGGGTGCCACTGGGGGGAGCACTGCGGGTTTGGCTGCGGCCGCCGGCGCGGCAGCAGCTGAAGTCGTGATGGCGGGGCTGGAGGGCACCGCAGCGACTACGACAGCGCCGGCGGCAGAGTCCGGCGCCGGAGTGGCTGTCTTGGTATTGGCAGGCTGCTGGGCGTACATCGTAGGCGCCGGCCGCGGAGGTTCTGGCAACTGGTAGCCCGGGCGAAGCACGAAGCACACCTGGCGGTTCACCTCGTCGACCTTTACCTGCCAGGCCGGGCCGGCCAACACCTGTAGGGTGTTGCGCAGGGTCATAGGCCCCAGCTTGTACTGGGCAGCTGGCAGCGGTCGGGTGTAGAGAATGTTGACGTGCCCGGAGCTGGCGGGACACAGCGCGTAGCCGGAGCGCTCAACGACGTACTGCATCGCATCCCGAACACTGGGGTTCATGTTCGAGGGAATGGTGACGTCGATGATCTGGGCCATCAGGTCGCGCTGACCGGCGTCCGGTTGTGTCGTGACCAGGGTGTAGCGCCCATAGCGGACGACGGGCTCCTTCTCTGGCACCCCACCGCTGGGGTAAAGGTCGGGCGACAGCATTTCCGGATTGCGGCTGCTATCGAATGCGGGCTTGGGCGTCTCGACCGGCTGGGTGGTGCAGCCGGTGAGAAGCGCGAGCAACGAGAGAGTGGTCAACTGCCTGGTCATGTACCGAAAGGCCCCCTTTGATGATGGGGGTCACGTTCGCAGGCGCAGTGCCAGTACGCAGTAGGAAATAGATAACGCGGCTTAGGGGTATTTATTCAGAGCTCTTGTGTGCCGAGTAGCGCTCTACTTGACCTCTCCGCCTGAGTGGCTATGAGCTACAACAATCGACTGGATCAGCTATGGCTTGCACGCTTTGTAATCATGATGGGCAGCGTCCGACCGGTTGAATCCACAACCCAAAGCGGACGTTTGCTCCTTAGGACAGCCCAGTCGACATACCCGACCAACTGGGCCTCCATCTCAGAATTACTGCTTCCGGATATTCACGATCTTCGACGCCCCTCCTTCATAGAGGAATTCGAAGGCCACCTTGTCGCCGACCTGCAGATTGTCCAGTTGGCCCGGCTCGGTCTTGAAAGCCATGGTCATGGGCGGCCATTGCAGAGCCGCTACCGGGCCGTGGGCGAGAGTGACAGTGTGGCGTTCAGTGTCGATGGCCTTGATGGTGCCTTCGGCACTGGCGGTGGGGGCGGCCTTCGAGCTTTCCGAGTTCATGCCGTCCATGTTCATGCCATCCATCTTCATGCTGGGCATGTCCTCAGCGGTGGCGGCAAAGGACAGTGCGAGCAGCAGGGTGCCGGCGGCGATCAGTGGTTTTTTCATGCGATTTCTCCGGGTTGGGATTGGATAGCCACGCGAGGCTGACGACGGCGCATCAGCCAGTAGGCGGCGGGGATGACGAACAGTGAAAGGAGCGGCGCGGTGATCATGCCGCCGACCATCGGCACGGCGATGC
>NZ_LZDG02000093.1:0-1559 GCF_001672555.2 Pseudomonas sp. AU11447
TAGCCTTCACTTCCCGCAAAGCCATTTTCGCTACTCCAGCCTCCGGTCAGTTGCGGGCTGCGGTAGGCCACTTCCGAGGAGTTGGTGGGTTGCGCGAGATTCGTTGGCGGTGAGGTGTATCCCTGGAGGGTGTTGGGGATGAAGAAATACATGTCTCCCCAGCAACTGTCGGTGCGGCCATCCTGGTTCTGGTAGTCGAGGTCGCGCTGGTTGCGGCCGGTGAGGTGGGTGATCTGGCTGTCGTCGGCGATGATCTCGAAGTGAATCTTGCCGGCACTGCCGTAGATCTGCCCGGCTTCGCCGATGTTGTCCTTGCGGTAGATGCGCTGCTGGAGCTGTGGGTGGGGGATGTTGATTTTCGACAGGTGCATGTAGATCGAGAAGAACACCACCTGTCCGCGTTCGCCTTCGCCAACTTCGGTTTCGTGGCGCAGGACGATGCAGCCGTTGTCGGTCCAGCCGTCGTCGACGCTTTGTGCGATTCGATACTTGAGCTCGTGATGTTCGTCGTTGGTCTTGGCGGTGGGGGCGCGGAAGTAGACCAGCTTGCCATCCGCGATGGAGCGTACTGGTAGCGGCTTGCCGTTTTCCTGTGGGGCGCTCAGGTGCATGCCGCCATGCCAGTTGAGGTCGAAACTGAGCGGGAAGGCACCATCACCGGGTTGGCCGCCAGGCATGGCGCGCTCGACGAAGGCTTCGTCGGTTTCTCTCGCTATCGGGGCGGGAATGAAGGGAGGGCTGATGATCATCGAGAACGTCCTTGCGCATCGCTTATAGCGAGAGGGGGTAGCCGCTTTTCGGAGTGGCTTCGTCGTTCAGTTCGCGGGGTAGCCAGGGGGCGTCCGGGTGCAGCTTGGCCGGCCCTTGCATGTCGGAGTGCGCGGACTTGATCAGGTGGTCACCCTGGGTGCCGTATTCGATGCCGCAGGCGTCCAGGCGGATGTAGCTGCCGCCAGCGTTGATGACGATGCGTTTCTTGGCGGTAAGGTGGATTTCGCTTTCGGTGCTGACGATGTCCACGGCCTTGCGGGCGAGCAGCTCCAGGCGGTCGTTCTGTGCCTGGATCTGCACGGCCCCCTGGTTGGCGAAGAGCTTCATGCCGAGCTTGCGCACGAAGAGGCTGATGTTTTCCCCGGCGGCGGCGGTGAAGCGCTTGACCACGCTGACGTCCATGCTGCCGCTGGCGGTGGCGATCAGGTTCTGCGCGGCGGCTATCTGCAGGTGGTGGCCGCTGGTGAGGGCGATGCCGTCAGGGGCGCTGGCGAGGATGCCGGGTTGCTGGAGCAGGTCGAGGGCACCCTTGAGTTGCTCGGGAGCATACAGGTCAGGCGCTTCGACGATGGCGAGAGCGGCGTCGCGGGCCATGTTGCGCAGTTGTTCGAAGGACTCCCGCAACTCCCGCAGGGCGGCCTGCATCTCCAGGCTTTGACCCTGGGCACCCGGCTGGGCGTCGGCACTGATGAACACGCCCTTGCCAGCACGCACGGAGCCCCAACCATCAGTGCGCAGCTCGAAGCCGTCGCCGCGCTTCTGCCGTTTGGCATCCACGAGGTGGCCAA
>NZ_LZDG02000094.1:0-364 GCF_001672555.2 Pseudomonas sp. AU11447
CGTCACGCCATGGTTGGCGATCGGGCCCTGGATCGCACCGACATCGTCCAGTACCTGGTCAATGGTCGGCTTTTCAGGAGCCACTGTGTCGATGGTGAAGGTGAACGGCGCGGTCGGATCACTGACGTTGCCTGCCTTGTCGGTCGCCTTGGCTGTGATGCTGTGCGCACCCTGCCCCAGGTCAAATGCCGGGGTAAAGCTCCATTTCTCACTTGCATCAACGGTGAGAGAACCCAGCACCGTATTGCCATCGGAGATCGTGACAACACTGCCAGCCTTGCCAGTACCCTGGATTTCCGGGCGAGTATCGTCGGTGAAGCCACCGTTGCTGATGTCGCCGGTGATGCTGCCGACATCGTCGATT
>NZ_LZDG02000095.1:0-2478 GCF_001672555.2 Pseudomonas sp. AU11447
GCCCGGCCCACCGGGGCCGACGTTGTAGATGAAGGACAGGAAGGCGGCGATGGTCTTGGCTGGCAATCGGTCGATGACGTCCTGGGGCACCCACGCTCCGAACACCTTGGCGGCTTCCTCCAGGCCCTTGCGGGTCAAGGCATCGCACTCTTCCGGCGTGGCTTGGTCGCCCAGCTTTACGCCTCGGGTCCAGCCGTCGCAGATGGTCGGGATGCCCACCGGATCGATGTAGGCGAGCAGGTTGCGTCCTTCGAAGTAGCCCACCAGGGGCGTGGCAACGCTCAGCGCTACTGCCAGCACGCGAGTCTTAATCCCCATTGCCACCTCCCACCAGGGCCTTGAGCTTGGCCAGCTCGCGGTTGCCCACCTCGGGCGCCGACTTCTTGAAGTCACTGATGCGGTAGCTGGTGTCATCCCGGCGCGGTGCAGGCTGCGGACCTTCGGTCATCGAGCGGCGGCGGCCGCTGATGAATTGGCGGTAGGCCTGGATATGCGCCCAGCCGGTTCGAACGTGCTCTTCCACCAGGTCGCGCCAGTGGGATGGGCAGCGCTCCATCAGAAGGCGGCGGCGCTCCAGGCTCGATTCGGCCAAGACCTGCGCGGCGTACTCGCGCGGGCTGCAGGGGGCGTGATGTTTCGGGAGAGTGTCCATGCCGCCATGGTGCTGACTTGGCGACGCCGGATTTAGAGGAAGGGGTTCAGCAGAAAGACAAAGCCCCGCGAGTGCGGGGCTTAGTCGAAGAGGTCAGGCGTGCTGTCGAGCGCTGGCGGCAGCACCTGGTCAAGGATGATCCAGATACGACGGTCGCTGAGCTGATAAGTTCGCGCCAGTTCTGCAACGACTACCCGAGCGCCTACGCCTTCCCGGACTGCCTGCTCAAACTGGCGGTGAATCTCCAAGTCGCGGAGCCGGCGCAGGGCCGCGTCACAGCGAGGGATGTAGATGGTTTCGCCGCCAAGGCGGGCGGTGAGACGCTGGGCCGCCTCGTCGCCGATGATGTCCACCAGGGCGGCGACCTTGATCTGGCCGTTCCGCCCCTTACCGCGTGAAAACTCCCAGGTCGTACCGCCCAGCTCACTCACCAGACGCAGGGCCGCATTCATCCCGACGACCTGGGCAATCTCCAGGACCTGCCCAGGAAGCTGGTCGCGTACCTGCTCCAGGTTCATACCGGCCGCCCGTTGCGCTTGGCGTCATAGGCCAGGGCCGCGACCAGCTTGCCCAGCTGTTTGCAGTCCATCCACTCGATCTGGTCGACCTTGCAGATGCGCTTGCCCATCGCCTCGGCATAGCTCCAGGGGCGATTGGCCTCGGCGAGGAACGCCTCGATCTTGTTGACTAGGCGCTGACGATCATCAGCTACCTGCGGGGCCGGGCGGTCTGCCGGCTTGCCGGTGGACTGCCAGCCCAGGCGCTCCAGCTCGGCCAGCACACGGCCGATCTGGCGGGGGGTCAGCTTGGTGGACGACGACACACCGGCCACGCGCTCCAGGAGCGCGCGGTAGGTATCGTCTTCCATGCCCAGCTGGCGGCGGGCGATCTGGATCAGTTGGCGGCCTTTGCTGCTCATACCAGGTTCCTCGGGTTGAGGGCGCGGCGATATTGCTCGGGCTCATTCCGCGCCATGTTGCCCAGGTATCGGAGGCCGAGAGTGATGGCCTCGGCTTCTTCTTCGAAGCCGCCGACCTGGCACATGTCGTCTATGTCGGTGCGAGTGCCGGCGTAGATTTCAAGCTTGATCTTCTCCGACCCTACCGCTTGCTTGTGTGCGGCCTCGCGGTCGCGTAGGCGCTGCTGGCGGTTGGCGTCCTGCCGGCGAACCTTGTCAGTGCGTGGCTTGGCCATGTTCACCTCAAGTCAGGGCCAGCGGTGCGGAGCCGCCGACACCGTGGTTGAGCTGCACGTCGTCGGCTGCGTCGATGCCTCTGCCCGCATCGCGCATGTCGCGCTGACTCAAGTTGCCGCTCTTGCTGTTCCGGTCGATGGGCTGGCTCTCCACCGTTCTCGGGTAGTGCTTGAGCATGTAGGCCCCGGTTGCTTCGGACGGCTTGGCATTCCCGGCGAACTGGTTGACCTGTTTGCGGACGGCCCACACCCAGCCTTCGCAGAACATGTCGGCGCGCTTGGTCTTGTTGGCCGGCTTGCAGCGCTTCAGCTCGCTGGCAATGTAGTCGCGACGGGCTTTGCGCACTTGGCGCAGGAGGATGGTCATCGTGTACCCAGCGACCTCGGCCATCTCGCCGATGAACCGCCACTGGCCTGCAAACGAGATGAACAGCATCTGGCAGGAGTAAGCCTGCGCCACCGTGTGAGCTAGCGATGCCTCCCACTGCGCCGGGGTCATTTTGGAGCCGCTGGCCGCGCTGTGCTCGCAGACCTCAGAGAGCGCGACATCAGCCTCTCCGAGGCCGAACTTCTCCATCATCGCCCGAGCCTGGCGCATCGCGGCGGCCGCTTCGTGCGGGTTGCTGCTCCCG
>NZ_LZDG02000096.1:0-16819 GCF_001672555.2 Pseudomonas sp. AU11447
GCCAACCCGATGCCGCCACCATTGCCACCTCGCCGGAGTACGACAGCATGTATGACGGCGACCGGCAGCGCCTGTCCGAGCAATACATGGAGGAGCGATCACTGAATACCACCCGGCTGGAGGATGCCGAGAATCAGCGCAAGCTAAAACACCTGATCTGCAAGTTCCCCACTGAATGGGCGCGGGAGGACTTTGAAGTTCGGTATGGGTGGCTGAAGCGGGTCGCTGATGGCGGTCCTATGCCGGAAGGGGACTTCCTGAAGCTTGAGAAGCATCATCAGGCGTTGGCGTTTTGGGAGGAGGCTGGTTTAGAGGGGATAGAAAGTAAGCATTGGCATTTCCCTCCTAATAAGTTCATTTACATCTACAGAAAATGTGGATGGTTAAATTCTCAAGAGCTAGCACAATGCATCCCCAGATTCGTAGTTGAACAGACAGCAAGCCAGGGGCAAACCATCTACCCAAGGTCAAAGATAGTTTGGGCTACCGCCCTATCCAGAGCAGATAGATTCAAGGTAGTTACCAATAAGATATTTAGAAAGTACATCATATCCTCAAGCAAGCTGCGAATGTGCTATTTCCTGGCCAACTCCATCCAGGAAACAACATATCTTTCTAGAACATCTGAAGGGGGTGGCCCCACCCTTTCCTATGCACCCTGGTATGGGAGAGGCATGATGCAGTTGACATGGGAAGGGAACTACAAGCTATATACAGAGTTCCGAACAGGGCATCAAACACCAATTTTTAGATCAGAGCTAGAAAGCAATTTGAGCCACGCTTCAGAAAGCGCAGGATTTTACTGGGTAAGCGCTGCAAAAGGCCCCAACCTTGCGATATGCCTAAGCAGGTTCGCAGACAACACACCTGTCTTGGTTAGACAAACTCTTCAGAATATCTGCACGAACTACGACTACACAAATAAAGTCTGCCTAGTCTCTCCAAGCAGCACCGAACATTATACATGCCAGCAATTAGAAGTTGTTGCGCGAGGGGTAAACACCGGAAATCCGAACAGCACCGGAACGGTAAACGGGCTGATTCCAAGGAGAGTGGTGTTTTCAAATTGCCTACTTGTATTAACCGAGACTCAATTTCCCGATGAAAATGGAGGCTCAATGAACCCAGAAATTATAAGCAGGCAAATACCATGAAATTCATAGCCACAATACTTTCAATACTCCTCATCTCTCAAGCAGCACTTGCATTGGAGTGCACGGCCAAAAACAAAAAATATCAAGTTATTGAGTGCAAAATAAATAAATTATGCACCATTGACGGAAATAAAAATATCGAACTAAGCCATGACATATCTGCTGGTGACAAGATTGAATGCAAGGATGTAAATTTTGATGGCTATCAAGACATCATAGTTTCACATCCGCCATCAGGACAGGTTCAATTTTCCTCCGTATTTCTTTACGACAAATCAAAAGATGAATACGTAAAAAATGACAAAATAAGCAATCTGCCTTGCTTGCAAATAGATAAATCAAGGCGAATGGTCTCTGGAACTTGTTTCTCGTCAAGCAATTGCGACAAATGGATAGAACAGTACAAATACCGAAGTGACGGAGAACTTCAATTATCACTTATCAAAGGAACATATTGCGAACCGTCAACCGGGAACGCATTCAGCTACACCGAAACCTATAAGAACGGTCGAATACTTAAAAAGCAAGTAAAAAGGCTGAATGACAAGTGATGATATTGCGGCTTAACCCGTCCTGCTACTGCAGAGATATAGAAACAGAAAGGGGATAGGAAGTATGACACTTCCATTCCCGGAGGACTACACTAGCCGGAGACCATTTAATTGATAAGATCCAAAGTAAATATTTTGACAATTATCTTCATCTCAATGCAAACAGAGGCCGCCCCGTTTTCGGGAGGGCCGTACAGGGAAATATCTAGCGAATCAAAGGCGGAATATACACTATCAGCAAGTAAAGATTGTAAAGTAAGGTTCACAGATAAAAAGAACGAGAAACAGTCCGACACCGATTACTTCGCGCAATATTCCATAATAAAATCCTGGTCGTGCGTCAATGCCGGAGAAGCTCTTCAATATGGATATGAAACCAACGACATCAAGGTAATTTACAATTATAAATACAAAATCTGGGGAATGCATACCTCTAGCCATAAAATCAAAGACCAAAAATCAAATATTTACAATTTAAAATCCAAAGATTCTTACGGCTACTTAGTAACAAATAACGCCCAAAAACTAACATTCCACTTCTGCATGATCCATAACTATCAAGCACTTTGTGGCGACGGAGAAATCTCTACAAAAGACCCCAAAGATGTCGCCCGACTCCAAAATATATTAAAGAGCTTTGATTTTTCTGAATAATCCCAATCACCAAAACAGCCTATCAAAAAACATTAACCCAAGGGCCTACCAAAACCTAGAACATGTCAAATGAAGAAATCTAATATATTCATGCTTCTGGCGACCGCATTTCAATCCAACTCAGCCCTGGCAGACCATGACAGCCAGTACTGCGATGCGAGAGGAGTGTTTCCATCAAACTACAAAACGGAGTGCAAAAAAACAGAGGAAATAACTATAATTACGGCACAACGAAACGTCGAAAAATCCGCATACGCAACAAATTTAGACAACATCCCAACAATTTTAATTATTGGTGACAAACCGCATTTCATTACAAGAAAAATATCATCCTCTAAAATCTATACGGAGCTATTTAATCTACCAACACCTAATAACTCATCGCTCTCCTCATCAACAGCGAGAAAAAAAATCGCGCACCCAGACTGGAAACCAATTGACATGAGAACAATCGAATATAAAGGCGCAAATGAAGAAAACGGACAGACTCTGGTCTGTCTAACGTTATTGAATACAAAAAATAAGACAATCAAAGCATTGATAAAATGCAGCGATTTCTATGAAGAGGACATACAGGAAATAAATAGCCTTGAAAACAACCTGAAATAACCTCACCATGAAAACCCACTCAACCTAAATAAGAATCTGACAGACTTACACCCCCAATCCAACCATAAATATCCGAGCCACTTGAGATTACAAAACAAATCAACCTCTTTTAAACCACCCTTTTAAATCAAAAACCTGCCAACTCAGCCATGACAGGAACAACACACACCAATTCCTCTATGCATTTCCGATGCAACTCTCGGAGACATAAAAACCGAAGTATTATGCTTATGAAAGCACGCCAGCAATAAGCCCAAAACTCACACCCTACCTGTGGCAGCCAGAAACTTATTCAGGGTATGACTGGAGTTTCAAAAACCCAGGCCGTAGAAACCTGAGGTGGTTCGGGCTGATATGTGAATCTGCAGAAAACCTCCCCTTTCTTAAAGAAGACAAGCTCGCAACAGGACTTGGAAACAATGAAATAATTGAATCAAACAAGCGAAAGTGCCCAGCCGAATTTGTTAACGGAAAGTTCACACTCACTCAAGAACTTGATTCGGACAAAAAATATACAATAGAGCGCATTACTAATAGTAACTGGACAGGATTTCTTGTTCTTCATAGATCAAAATCCAAGAACAAGTACGATCAAATGCGTTTCTGTCTTTTGCACGATGACATAGTCTTGATTGGCAGTACTGAAAACATGCAGCCTGCGCCGATGCTAGATGAAAAATTCCGAACAATGGTCATTGAGTTTATAAATTCAATTAAATTTCAATGACAAAGAATAACTATCGAATTTATATTCAAATTCGAGCCCTGAAAAAATGGAAATTCTAGAGAAGAAAATAAATATTCTGCTTTTCGCACAAAACAAAGAAAGGGGACTAGTTTATTTTTCGCACTCTCTCTTTTCTCACCAATCGGATATAGAGCAGAAAAATATATCCACCCCTTTCGCACTCTAATAAACATGCAAGTACCAGAATGAAAATAAAACCAAATCTATTAGCAATTTCCATTCTTACCTTTTTGATTTGCGCCCCCGCCAGAGCAGAGACTATTGACTTCTCCCCGTCAAGCAGTAGCAAAGCCATGATAAAAATCAAAAACAACGGAATTGAAATACTTAACGACGATATCTTGAAAGAGAAAATAGCATTTGATACCGAAAGACCATTGAACATCGAAATTGCTGATTATAATTTTGACAAAATCCTAGACTTTTCCATATGGCATTCCGACGATGGAATGGGGACGCACAATATATACAGGATATTTCTATACGACAAAAAAACCAAAACCTTCTCTGAAGCACAATCCAAGTGTGGAGACGAGTTCATAAACATCAGAGCAGACAAAAAAACAAAGACAATCGCAAGCACCATATTTGAAGACAACATCCCAAAGCTCTGCCACACAAAACTATAGAAACTTGGGAATACACTGGCTTACTAGCACCCTGCTCCAACACCAACCGTACCTATGGCAAAAGTGCGTCCACCTTTTTCAGCCCCCAAGAATACAAAAGGCCCAGCAAGTTCCCCCGCCGGGCCTTTTCATTTCCGCACCCCGCAATTAGCAGGTGCAGCACATCATCGGCATGCCGTTGCAGCTCATCATCATGGGCATGCCGCAGTCCATCATTTTGTTCATCAGCATGCAGCAGTTCTTCAGCATGTCCATGCTCATGCCCTGCATCGGCATCATCTTGCACAGCATCATGTCGCCCTGCAGGGAGCACTCCATCATGCACTTCATGGCGGGCATGCCCATGTTCATGCCCATCATCGGCATCTGCATCATCGGGTTCATCATGCCCATCATCGGCATCATGGCCATGGCGGATTGGGACATGCACATCATCATCAAGTTGCCGCAGTGCATCATCATCGGCATGCCGCAGTTCATCATCATCGCCATCATCTCGGCGCTGTTGCGGAACATGGCCATTTCCATGCCCATGGCCGGCTTCATGCGGCACATCATGCCGTCGTCGAGCATCTCGCACTCCATGGTCGCCATCATCATCGGCATGCCCATCATCGGCATCATGGCGTTGGTGTTCATCGGCATCTGCATGGCGTTCATCATGGTGGAGCTCCCTGAATCGATTGGAATGAAGTGCTGCGAATGGGGCCGATTCTAGAAAGGCGCGGCGACGGGACAAGATGGCGGGGAAACGGAGGTTTCTGGCGTGCCTTCTCGCGGTTCTGGTTCGATGATGGCGGCGTTGTTCGTCATGGTTTCAATTGCGACGTTTCAACGGCGTTAAAAGAATCCTTGAAGTGAATTTCGGCAACATGGATATCCCATCCAGTGCTTAGCAAAGAACCGTAGTGAATATTGAATCTAACCAGCTCGCAAAAACTTCGCCTCGGGCGGCTATCCGCGTCCTAGAGCGCTTCCATGGCAATTCACGAGTCTCGAATCCCGGTATATGAGAATGCGTTTTTAATATTTAAGGAAATAACAGACGAGCTTCTATAGTGGCGGTTTGGTTCAACTCTCATCACCGCAAGGAAGTCCCATGCTCCGCCACCTGCTCGCCGCCAGCCTCGCCCTGGCGCTGTTCGGCTGCGCCACCCCGCCCGCTCCTTCCGTCCATACCACCAACCCTTCCACCTCCACACTGCAGGGCGACCCCACGCGGCCGGCGCAGGCGCAGTGGCTGCGCACCGAGTTGTATTTCGCGCTGGGCCAGGAGGACGGCAAGGAAAAGATAAGCGAGCAGCGCTGGCGGCAGTTCCTCGATCAGGAAGTGACGCCGCGCTTCCCGGACGGCTTCACCGCCTACGACGCGTACGGCCAGTGGCGTGACCATGGCGCGCCGGCGCCGGAGCGCTTGAGCACCAAGGTGATCGTGATCCTGCATGAAGACAGCGCGGCGCGCGGCCAGGACATCGAGGCGATCCGCCTGGCGTGGAAGCGCATCACCGGCGACCTTTCCGTGCTGCGGCTGTCGCAACCGGCTCAGGTGTCCTTCTGATGAGCGAATTCCGCGAAACGCTATACGAGGGTTACGCGCAGGCGCTGAGCGTCGATGAGCCGATCTACCAGGGCAACACCGGCCAACAGGCCGTGCAGGTATTCCGCAATCGACTCTTCGGCCGCGTGCTGACGCTGGATGGCGTGGTGCAGACCACCGAGGCCGACGAGTTCGTCTACCACGAGATGCTCGCCCATGTGCCGATCCTCGCCCATGGCGCGGTGCGCCGCGTGCTGGTGATCGGCGTGGGCGATGGCGGCATCCTGCGGGAGATCGTGCGGCATGCCGGTATCGAGGAAATCGTCGCGGTGGAGATCGACCCACAGGTGGTCGAGCTGTGCCGCGAGCTGCTGCCGAATCACTCGGCCGGTGCGCTGGACGACCCGCGCCTGCGATTGATCTACGCCGACGGCCTGGAATACCTCGCGCAGAGCCGGGAGAGTTTCGACCTGATCCTCTGCGATTCGACTGATCCGGGCGGCCCTGCGGCGAGCCTGTTCACCGACGCCTTCTACCGCAACTGCCAGCAACGCCTCGGCGCCAGCGGCATCCTTGCCACGCAGAATGGCGTGCCCTTCCTCCAGCCCGAAGAGCTGGGCGGCACGGCGCGGCGGCTGGCCGACAACTTCGCCGACTGGGGTTTCTTCCATGCCGCGGTGCCAACCTACATCGGCGGCAGCATGGCCTTCGGCTGGGCGTCGAACAGCGAGAAGGTCCGCCGCACCGACCTGGAAACCCTGCGCCAGCGCTTTGCGAAAAGCGGCCTGGTGACCCGCTACTACACCCCCGAGGTGCACCAGGCGGCATTCGCCCTGCCGCGCTACATGCTCGACCTGATCGAGGCCGGGCTTCAGCGCGACAGCTGAGGGTTGTCCAGGCGCTGCGGCGTCCAGTCCGGGTCGCGGGCGCGCACCGGGCTGCTGACCTGCAGCACCGCGGTGCCGAAGCGCTGCTTGAAGTCGGCGCCGATCTGCGCCAGCGCCTGGCGGGTGTAGGGGTTGTCGGCGTGGATGAGGATCAGCATCCGCGACGGCAACTTCTCCGGCCCGCCACTGGGGCCGCGCCACTGGCCGTGCAGGTCGAGCCAGCTGAGGCCATCGGGGAAACGCGGCGTCACCTCGCGGGCGAGGAAATCCTCCCACTGCGACAGTTCCACCGCCTCCAGGTACAGCTCGGTGCGCAGCATGCGCCGGCCGCTGGCTTCGCCACCGCTGGCGCTATTGGCTGCCGGCTCGTTCAGCCACAGGCCGATCAACGCCGCCAGCAACACGACGATGGCGCAATCGCGCCACAAGCGTTTCCTGCGCATCAGGCGCCCTCCTCCTGCCAGCTGGCAGACGACGCCGTGCGCGAACGCAGCAGCAGTTGCAGCACCGCGCCCAGCGCCAGTACACCCACACCGAGCAGCGCGCCCCAACCGACAAAGGCGACGCTGGAATACAGCATGTACAGGCACACCGCGAGGAAGCCCAGCGGCAGCCATGGGTAGAGCGGCACGCGGATCGGCCGGGGCACTTCCGGGTGGCGGCGGCGCAGGACGATCAGCGCCACGCTGCTCAGGCTGAGGAACAGCCAGTACACCGGTGTCATGTACTCCACCATGGTGTTGAAGCCGTGGCCGCTCCAGCCGCCGACCGCGATCAGCAGCAGCGCCACCAGCCCCTCGGCCAGCAGTGCGGCGCGCGGTACGCCGTGGCGCACGTCCCAGCGGCCGAGCACCCGCAGCGCCGGCACATCGCTGGCGGCGGCGTAGGTGGTGCGGCTGCCGACGATCAGCGTGGAGTTGATGCTGGCGACGGCGGACACCACCACCACTGCCATGATCAGGCCGATACCCGGTGCGCCAAAGGCCAGCCCGAGCAGTTCCAGCGCCGGCGCACCGCTGGCGGCGAGGCCGTCGAAACCCAGCCCGCGAATGAACGCCCAGTTCAGCGCCAGATAGATCAGCAGCAGGGCCGCCAGCGCGCCGAGCATGGCAGTGAAGATGCCCCGGCGGTTGTCGCGCAGTTCTGCCGACAGCGTGGCCGCATCGCTCCAGCCACCGAAGGCGAGGAAGACGTAGATCAGCGCGGCGGAGAACCCGGCGACACCGACCTGCTCCGGCTCCACTGGCGCCACGGGTGATGGAACGAAGCCGCGCCACTCCAGCCACAGGCCGGCGCCGACGATCCCCAGGAAGCCGGCAGCGACCAGCACCACCAGGCCGGCCTGGGTGCCGAAGCTCACCCGCCAGCCGATGAGGTTCAGCGCCACCAGTGCGGCGACCAATCCACCGGCCAGCAGTACGTTGCCCAACTGGCCGAGGCCGAGCAAGGCGCTGAAGTGATCGGCGAAGAGGAAGGCCATCAGCGCGATCCAGCCGGTATGCAGGATGGCGAAGCGCGACCAGGCGAACAGGAAGCCCACCCGCTGGCCGTAGGCGCGTTCGAGGAAGTGGTAGTCGCCACCCGGATGGGCAAAGGCCGAGGCCATCTCCACGTAGCACAGGGCGCCGACCATCGACAGCAGGCCGCCGAGAATCCACACCAGGTAGAAGTGCTCCTGGCCGACGTTGAGCGCCACGGTGGGCGCGGTCTTGAGGATGTCGCTGGTAATCACCATGCCCAGCGTCAGCAGCAGCGCGTGGACGGCGCCCAGGTGCCGGCGCGGGCCGGCCGGCTTGTCAGCGGCGAAGTTGTCAGCCATGAATCGGCTCCGGAAGTAGTAAGGGCCGCGATGCGGCCCCTGGATTTTCAAAAGCGCAGATCAGAACGAATAGCTCGCGCGGGCGTAGTAGTACGCGCCGTTGGAGCCGATCGGCGAGAGCACGTCGTACGGCAGGTTGCCGCCGTAGTTGATCTCCGAGCCGGAGCGTTCCGGGTAGTTGTCGGTGAGGTTGTTGCCGCCCACCGCCAGGCTGAACTGCGGGGTGAACTTGTAGGCCACCTCGGCATCCAGCTGCCACACCGCGCCGTAGGTCTGCTCCGGGTGGTAACCATCGCCGAAGTCGAACACGCGGGTGGTCTCGCCCTGCCGGGTCAACCGGCCGAGCAGGTTCCACTGCGCATCGCTCCAGGTGGTGGTGAGGATGAAGCGATCCCTGGGCGCGGCGTCGGTCAGGGTGTTGCGTTCCTCCACGCCCACCAGCGCGTCCTCGCCGATACCCAGGTTGGAGAGCTGCTGCGGAGTGGCCTTGGTGCTGCGCACCTTGGTGTGGTTGTAGGTGTATGCGGTGGTCACGCCCAACTGGCCGCCGACGAAGGGCTGGTGGTAGTTGAGTACCAGCTCGGCGCCATCGGTGCGGGTGTCGGCGGCGTTGGTGAAGAAGTTCACGTCATGCACGCCGGCCACGCCGAAGTTGTCCTGGATGAACTGCTCCATGGCGTCGCTGCCGATGCGCTGGGACAGGGTGATGCGGTCGTCGACGTCGATGCGGAACACGTCGAAGGACAGGTCGAAGCGCTCGTTGAGCTGCGCGGTCAGGCCCAGGCTGAAGTTCTTCGAGGTCTCCGGGTCGAGCTTCTCGGCGCCCAGCGCGCGGGCGATCGGGTCGTTCACCGAGAGCACGCGGATGTCGGTGAGCGTGCCGCCGTCGCCGAAGTTGCTGGTGGTGTTCTGGAAGCCGACCTGGGCCAGCGATGGCGCGCGGAAGTTGGTGGACGCCGCGCCGCGCAGGGCCAGCACCGGGGTCAACTGGTAGCGCCCGCTGAGCTTGCCGGTAAGCTTGCTGCCGGCGTCGTCGTAGCGCTCCCAGCGCGCAGCGGCGTCGACGAAGAACTGGTCGGTGAGGTCGCCCGACAGGTCGATGTAGGTGCCGAAGACGTTGCGGTCGATGTCCGACTCTTCGCTGGGACGCAGGCCCGCCGCCCCATCCGCCCCGACGCCGTAGTACGAGGCCTCGTCGCCGGCGGTGGTGATGTAGTTTTCGTAGCGGTACTCGCCACCGAGCGCGAGCACGAACGGCCGCCCGGCAAGGCTCAGCTCGCGGCTGAGGTCGAGGTTGGCGACGCTCTGGCGCAGCTCGTAGTCGCCGGTGTCGAAGCGGGTCGGCGTGTCTTCGCCGAGCGATGCGTTGAGGGTGCGTCGGGTCGAGGATTCGAAGCGGTTGCGGCCGTGGGTGACGCTGGCGTCGTAATCCCAGGTCTCGGCGATCAGGCCCTTGTAGCCGACTGTTGCGGACAGGTCGGTGTTGTCGCCCAGGGACTGCGGCAGGTAGCCGTTGGGGTAGATCTCCGGGTGTTCGTCCGGGTAGCGGTAGAACTCCGCGCCGGTGGTGTGGCGCTCGTTGTACAGGCCGAAGGAGTAGAGCTTGCCGCCGCCCAGGGCGAGGTCGCCGTTGAACCAGGCGTTGACGTCACGTGCCAGGCCATCACCCATCACGTAGTTGCGCTGGCCGGGGGTGTCGGCGAAGCCATCGTAGCCGGCGCGGTTGGTCGGCTCGCGGTTGATGAACTCGGCGCCGCCACGGATGAAACCGTCTTCGCCCAGGCGGGTGCCGGCCTTGGCCGCGGTATAGGAGTTCTGCCCGTCGGTGGTGGTCTTGCCGATGGCGTCCTGGTGGGTGTGGTAAGCGCCGTAGCTGGTGGTTACCTCGCCGCCTTCGGGGGCATCGTCGAGGATGATGTTGATCACCCCGGCGATAGCGTCGGAGCCGTACTGCGCCCCGGCGCCGTCGCGCAGTACTTCGATGCGTTTGATGGCGCTGATGGGGATCGAGTTGAAGTCTACCGGCGCGGTGCCGCGGCCGATCTTCGAGGAGTCGTTGACCAGCGCCGAGGTGTGCTGGCGCTTGCCGTTGATCAGCACCAGCACCTGGTCCGGGCTCATGCCGCGCAACTGGGCGGCGCGCACGTGGTCGGCGCCACCGGAGTTGGACTGGCGCGGGAAGTTGAAGGACGGCAGTAGCGTCGCCAGGGCCTGGCCCAGTTCGCCGCCGACGGCGCCGGTGGATTGCAGGTCCTGCGCCGTGAGCACGTCCACCGGTACGGGGGAATCCAGCAGGGTGCGGTTGTTTCCGCGGGCGCCGGTGACCAGCACGGTCTCCAGCTTGGTGGTGGCCTCGGGGGTCGACGAACTTTCGTCGGCATGCGCGGAGGCCTGGGCGATGACCGAGGCCACCGCAACGGCAATAAGGGAACGGGATAACACGCGAAATACTCCTGTCTCGCTTAAAGAGCGCCACTCGCCGTTGGCGGCGAGTCCGGAACTCCGCTTTTTGGGTTCTTTTGACTTGAGCGGTTGGTGTCGGAAGTCCGGAAACCGCGAGCGACTGTTCCCCTCAGGGTGGAGAAAACAGTGCTCGGGAAAACGCTCCAGGTGTCACGGCCGGTCTCTCTTCGTGATGAGCGAAAAGGCGCGGCTCTCGGTATCGCGGGTCATCCCTGACCCGATGGGGAAGGCGTCATCCTAGCTAGTGGCAGATTGCTTTTAAACGAATAAAAAATGCTTTGGTTATAACTAGTTACCCTGTTCGCCAAGCAACATCGGCCAGTGTTGCCAGGGCAACAGTGCATGCCTTCAGTCGAAGGCTTTTCGCGTCCATTCGTCCTCGGGAATATCCAGCGCCGCGCCGGAGAATCGCTCCTCGCGGAACGGGTCAGCCTCATTGTGGAAGCCGTTGCGCTCCCAGAATCCGGGCCGGTCGGTGTCGCTGAATTCCAGCTCGCGCAACCACTTCGCGCTCTTCCAGAAATAGCGCCCGGCGATCACCAGGCGCAGCGGCCAGCCATGCACCGGGGTCAACGGTTCACCGGCGTAGTGCGTGGCGAGCAGGCTGTCCGGACGCAGCAGTTCTGCCAGCGGCAGGTTGGTCTCGTAGTCGTGGTCGGCATGGGCCACGACGAACTGCCCGGTCGGTCGCACGCCGTAATGATCGAGCAGGTCGGCGAGATGCACGCCTCGCCATGAGGTGTCGAACTTCGACCAGCGCGTGACGCAATGGATGTCGCAGACCAGTTCGCGCTGCGGCAGCGCCAGCAGGTCGTCGAGGCTCAGCTCCAGCGATTGCGGCCCAGGATTTTGCCCAGACAACACACCGCTGAGCCGCAGGCGCCAGGTTTCACGCTCGTACTCCGGCACCTCGCCTTCATGGAGAATCGGGAAGCGCTCGGTCAGCACCTGCCCCGGCGGCAAGCGTTCGCCGTAACGCGGGTCGCCCGCCGGCGAGCGTGCCTTCTGCAGGCGCCTGGCCTTGTCGTGCATCCCCGAGCCCTCAGTTTGCCAACGGAATCCACGGCGCCTGCGCGACCTTCTGCGCCTCGCCGAAGGCCGGCACCTTGCGCGCCAGGTCGCGGACGTTCTTCACGTCCAGGTCGAGCAGTTGCTGGCGGGTGATCAGGGTCGGTGGCACCAGCACCTGCTCGCCCGGATTTTCCCCGGCGATGCGCAGGGCCAGGCTGCGCACACTGATGGCCCCGGCTACTTCCGGGTTGACCGCGGCGGTGGCGCTCCAGGCGCTGCCCTCCTCCTTCATGATCTGGATGTCGGCGGTGGAAATGTCGGCGCTATAGATCTTCACCTGCTTGCCCAGGCCGGCTTCGTCCACGGCGATCTTCACGCCCTTGGCGAACTCGTCGAAGGGCGCGAAGAACACGCTGATGCCAGGATTGGCGCGCAACACTGCGCTGGCCTGGTCGGCCACCGAGTTGGCAATCGGCGCATTCAGCGTACCGAAGCGCGCCTTCTCGACGATGCCGGGGTTCTCGGCCTTCACCTGGCGCCAGATTTCGTCGCGGCGCTCCATGGGGGTGAAACCGTCGATGTACACGTAGCCGGCCTCGAAGGCCTTGCCGTTGTCCTGCAGCACCTGCTTGAGCGCCAGGCGCGCCAGCTCGCGGTGGTCCTGCTCGACGCGGGTGATGCGCGGGTCGTTCACGTCGACGTCGAAGGTGACCACCTTGATGCCCTTGGCCAGCGCCTTGTCGATGGAATCCTTGAGCGTCTCGGCGAGGCCGAGCTGAACGATGATGCCGTCCACGCCCAGGTCGATGGCCTGCTCCAGCATCTCGCGCTGGGTGGCCGCCTGCTGGCGGGCATCGAACACGCGCAACTTCACGTCCAGCGCGTTGGCCTGCTTCTCCACGCCGCGCAGGTAGGCTTCCGGGAAGTCACCGGAGAACAGGTAACCGACCAGCGCGATCTGCACACCGCCCTTGTCGAAAGGTGCCGGCGCGCCGGACAGGCCAGCCGCTTCGGCGGTCGCTGCGCCGGACAACAACAGCCCGGCGGCGAGCAGCGCGCGCAGGGACTTGGCGGGGGTGAACTTCATCCGTTGAATCTCCGAAAAAGGTAAGTGATCAGCGCCCGCGCCGGGCCAGACCGAAGGTGAACATCAAGGCCGAAACGAGGACCGCACCCTTGACGAAGTCCTGGGCGTAGTAAGGCGCGTTGAGCATGGTCAGGCCGTTGAGCAGGGTCGCGACCAACACCGCGCCCACCAATGTCCCGAAGGCATTGGGCTTCTGCGCGCCGAGCACCGCGAAACCGATCAGCGCGGCGCCAAGAGCATCGAGCACCAGCCCGTTGCCGGAGCTGACATCGCCGCGTCCGAGTCGCGCTGCCAAGAGCAACCCACCCAGGGACGCGAGCAGCGCCGAGAGCACGTAGGCGAGCAGCTTGTAGCGCTCCACCGGTGCACCGGCGAGGCGCGCGGCCTGCTCGTTGCCGCCGATGGCGTAGAACAGCCGGCCCGGCCGGGTACGTTCGAGGAACAGCCAGACCAGCAGCGCACAGCCGAGCATCACTACCACGGGCACCGGCACGCGGTCCCACAACTGTGCGCGGCCGAGAGCAAGGAACCAGCTGGCGAAGGCGCCCGGCGCTTCGTCGCCGTTGGGCAGGGTCATACCGACGGCGATGGAGCGGCCGCCGGTGGGGATCAGTTGCACACCGACCACCAGGAACATGCTGCCCAGGGTGGCGAGGATGTCCGGCACGCGCATGCGCACGATCAGCCAGCCGTTGAGCAACCCGACCAGGGTGCCGAGGCCGAGGCTGATGAGGATTGCCGCCAGCGGCCCCCAGTCCAGCACCACCATCACGTAGCTGGCAGTCATCAGGCTCAGTGCGGCGACGGCACCGATGGACAGGTCCAGCCCGCCCACGGCCATGCTCAGGGTCACGCCCAGGGCGAGCAGCGCGACGATGGACACCGACTGCAACACCAGGAACAGATTGCCGACCCGCAGGAAAGCCGGCTCCAGCAGCGCGAATACCAGCACCAGCACAGCCAGCAGCAGGAGCAGCGCGTAGTGGATGAGGAAGTCGAGCAGGCGTGCGACGGAGGACGTCGCCGGGCTGCCCACTGCAGTTCTAGACACGCGCGGCTCCTTGGCGTGAAGAGTGGAATTGGGCTGGCGCCAGGTGGGCGACGATCTCGCTGCGTTGCAGGTCCTGCCGGGGCAGCTCGGCGACCACCGCGCCGTCGCGCACGACAAGGATGCGGTCGGCAATTTCCAGGGCTTCGTCCGGGTCGCTGCAGATCACCAGCGTGGCGCGGCCGGCGGCACTGGCGCGGATACGTTGGCCAATGTCACGGCGGGCGCGCACGTCGACGCCCTGGAAGGGTTCGTCGAGGATCAGCACCCGGCCCTGCCCCAGCAGCCATCGGGCAAGAATGACCTTCTGCTGGTTGCCGCCGGAAAGCAGCTCCAGGGGATGTTCCGGGCCCGGCCCCTTGATGCCGAGCGCTTCGATCTGCCCGGCCACCTCGGCGCGCTCGGCGTTGCGGTCGATGAAACCGCAGCGCGAGAAGCGGCGCAGGAACGGCAACGTCATGCTGGCGCGCACCGAGAAGCCCGGCACCCGCGAGTTGCGCGCGCGGTCCTCGGCGGCGAAGAACACCCCGGCGGCGATGGCTTCCCGTGGCGAACGCGGTTGCCAGTCACGGCCATCGAGGCGGATCGATCCAGCGTGCTGCCGACGCAAGCCGAACAGCACTTCGGCGATCTCGCTCTTGCCCGCGCCGAGCAGGCCGGTCAGGGCGACCACTTCGCCTTCGTGCAGGTCCAGGTCGAATACTGCGCTGTGCGCTTCAAGCTGCCAGTCGCACAGGGACAGCACCTTCGCGCCGCGCTGCAAAGGCTGCAATTGGACCTCGCCCAGCGCGGCGCCGAGCATGGATTCGACGGCCGCGGCGAGGTCCAGCGGCGACTCGAATTCGCCTACCAGGCGCCCGTCACGCAGCACCAGCGCGCGGTCCGCCACACGTTGCAAATCCGTTAGCCGATGAGAGATGTAGAGGATCGCCACGCCGCGTTCGCGCAGGTGGTCGATGAGATGGAACAGACGCTCGGCCTCGAGGGTCGACAGAGATGCCGTGGGCTCGTCGAGGATCAGCAGGCGTGGCTTTAGCGCCAGCGCACGGGACAGGATCACCAGTTGCCGCTCGGCAGTGCCCAGGGTTTCGATGGGTGCCTGCAGCGGCAGGCGCAGCTCCAGCGCGGCAGCAATTTCAGCGGCGCGCTTCAGCGCTTCGTCTGGGCGGAAAAGGAACGAGCCGGTGGCGCCGCAGAGTTCGTCCAGCAGGAGATTCTCCGCGACGCTCAGGCCGGGCACCACGCCCTGCTCCACCTGCTGGTGCACCGCGACTATGCCGTGGCGGCGGGCGTCCTGGGGCGAGGCGAAACGAACCGGCTTGCCATCGATCAGCAAGTGTCCGGCATCGTGGCTGTGGGAACCGGCGAGAATCTTCACCAGCGTCGACTTGCCCGCGCCATTGGCACCGAGCAGGGCTAGCACTTCGCCGGGGCGGATTTCCAGGTCCAGGTCGACCAGCACGCGGTTCTCGGCAAAGGACTTGCCGACGCCTTCGAGGCGGAAGAATGCAGCGCAAGCGGGCTGGGCAGACATGGGACTCTCGATAGGACGCGAAAGAGCGAGAGCGTCATTTCAGAGCTTCGCCGTTGGACTGAGCGGCGATTCTTTTATAATCTCAAACTATGCATCAACTAATTTTTAATATCGTTTATGCATATGCTAACAACCGCCCGAGCGAGGCGCGCGCACTGTTCGCCCAGCAACAGCAGCCCGAGAAAAACGGCTGACGCGACGCAGACCGCGCGGGTAGCATCCAAGGCATTCAACCCACAAGGTGAGCACTCGAGATGGCGAACGATACCTACACTCCCCCCCGCGTCTGGACCTGGGAAAAGAGCAACGGCGGCGCCTTCGCCAGCATCAACCGGCCCATCGCCGGCCCGACCCACGACAAGCAGCTGCCGCGCGGCAAGCACCCGCTGCAGCTGTATTCGCTGGCCACGCCCAACGGCGTGAAGGTCACCATCCTGCTCGAGGAACTGCTGGAGCTGGGCGTGACCGAAGCCGAGTACGACGCCTGGCCGATCAGGATCAGCGACGGCGACCAGTTCGGCAGCGGTTTCGTCGAGATCAACCCGAACTCGAAGATCCCCGCCCTGCTGGACACCAGCGTCGATCCGGAACTGCGCATCTTCGAATCCGGTTCGATCCTGGTCTACCTCGCGGAGAAGTTCGGCCACTTCCTGCCCAGGGACCTGGCCAAGCGCACCGAGACGCTGAACTGGCTGTTCTGGCAGATGGGCAGCGCGCCCTTCCTCGGCGGCGGCTTCGGCCACTTCTACGCCTACGCGCCGGAGAAGTACGAGTACCCGATCAACCGCTACGCCATGGAGGTCAAGCGCCAGCTCGACGTGCTCGACCGCCAGCTGGCCGAAAACCGCTACATCGCCGGCGATGAATACAGCATCGCCGACATGGCGATCTGGCCCTGGTACGGCGCGCTGCTGAACAACCAGGTGTACGAAGCCGCCGAATTCCTCGACGTGGAAAGCTACACCCACGTGCGCCGCTGGACCGACGAAATCGCCGCGCGCCCGGCGGTGCAGCGCGGGCGCCGAGTGAACCGTACCTGGGGCGATGATGCGTTACCGGAGCGGCACAGTGCTGAGGATTTCACGCGC
>NZ_LZDG02000097.1:0-647 GCF_001672555.2 Pseudomonas sp. AU11447
TGACGAAGGCCAGGGTCGCGGCTGGGGAGAAGCGCAGGGCGAGCAGCATCGACATGACGATGGGCGTGAGGATCAGTGCCGCACCATCATTGGCGAACAGCGCCGAAACGGCCGCGCCGAGCAGCACGCAGAAGGCGAACAGGCGCTGGCCGCTGCCGTTCGCCCAGCGCGCCACGTGCAGTGCGGCCCACTCGAAGAAACCGGCTTCATCCAGCAGCAGGCTGATGACGATGACCGCGATGAAGGTGGCGGTGGCGTTCCAGACGATGGCCCAGACGACCGGGATGTCGTGCAGCGAAACCGCGCCGGCGGCCAGGGCGATGATCGCGCCCAGGGCGGCGCTCCAGCCGACGCCAAGGCCCCTGGGCTGCCAGATGACCAGGACGAGGGTGAAGATGAAGACTGCAATGGCGACCAGCATGGAAGACTCGCTCGACGGGGATCAGCAGCAGGCGGCGTCACGGACGGGGCGGCCGTCCATGTTCTGCAGGCGCAGGGTGTTGTCGGCCAGCCACTGCCCGTTGGCCAGCAGGGTGACCTGCAGCATGTCGTGCACCCAGGCGGGCAGCTCGGGGTTGAGGCGGTAATACACCCACTGCCCCTGGCGACGATCCAGCAGCAGGCCGGTGTTGCGCACTTGTGCCAGG
>NZ_LZDG02000098.1:0-585 GCF_001672555.2 Pseudomonas sp. AU11447
TGCGGTACTGGCGTTTCTGCTCGGCCAGGTCGGCAGCGAGGCGGTCAGCGCGGGCAGCTTGTTCGGCCTCACGCTTCGCGCTGGCTTTGGCATCAGCCGCTGCCTGCTGGACTCTTTGGGCTTCTGCCTCGGCGTACTTGCGTTGCTGCAGCTCCAGGGCGGCCTTGCCCTCGGCCTGCGCCGTGGCGTACCCCTGAGCCCGTGCGGTGTCCTGCATCGCCTGCAGGCGAAGCCCCAGGCAGTAGAACGCCACTCCAAAGAGCACCAGGACGGTGACTGGTGCGAACAGGCGCGAGAGGTTGAGGTTCAAGGCTTGATCCTCCCCGTCACGCGGAAGGGATAGGACGGTTCGAACTCGGGGTTGAGCAGCGAGCAGATCAGGCAGCAGGCACCGAACACCATTTCAGCCAGGTCCAGGGCGAACTCAGGCACACCATTGCGGGCGGCCACAGCCGGGCAATCAGTGTCCAGGGCGCCCAGGTAGACCGGCACGCAGCCGCAGAACCAGCCGTAATGGGTGAAGGTGGTGCCCAGCTCTCTGGCCGGCACATGGTTGAAGAAGACGCTCACAGGTCGGCCTCGCAC
>NZ_LZDG02000099.1:0-15202 GCF_001672555.2 Pseudomonas sp. AU11447
CAGGCGGTTGTAGGTAGCGTTGGTCATGGTGAAATCCTCGATTTGCTTTCAGTGGGTGCCGGCTTGGCCGGAAAGGATTTGGACTCGTTCTGCAGTGCGTCACTGCATGGAGCAAAGATTAATTTCGACACCATTGATCCGCTAGACGGCAAAAATTGTCTCTAGCGTTCCATTCACAGAACGATAAACACATGGAGCACCGCTGGGCACTCGAGCTAGCCCGCGTGCCGCCAGGTCGAATGGTGTTCCTCATGGAAGAACTGGCGCTGCCAGCTCAAGGGCGTAACGCCTTCGATGCGGTAGAAAATCCGGCAGAAATGCGCCTGGTCGCAGAAGCCACACTGCAGGCCGATCTCCGCCAGCGGGAAGGACGATTCGCGCATCAGTTGCTTGGCCTTCTCCACACGCAGGATGCGCATCCACGCCTGGGGCGAGTGACCGGTGGCGACCTTGAACTTGCGGGTGAAATCGCTGCGCGACAGGGCGCAGGCGGCGGCCAGGTCGCTCACCGCGATGCCGCTGTCCAGATGCTTGAGCAGCAAGGCCAGGGCGCGCTCGCGCTGCCAGGGCGCAAGATCACGCTTTGGCGCGTCCACTGGCATCTGGCCGATCAGTCTCTGAAGCATGCTGTCCCTCCCCTGCGGTCTGGTGGCCATTTTTTGTGGGCGCAGGGGCGGCGGCGAGTTAAAGCTGGTTAAACGGCATTAACCCGTGGGAGCGAAAAAGCAGTGGATCACAGGCCGGGGAGCGGATTTCCATCGCCCGCGTGGTCGCTCGTGATCATCGCGCAAGCTCCCGACCGACGCTCGCCAAGCCTTGCCCGGCAAGGCTTGCGAGGCAGAACAGCACGCCACGCTGTGCGCCGACAGGCAATGCCGGGGCGAGCGCGGCGTTAATCGTTATTAAGCAAACTGCGCGAAGCAGGCTGCCCGGCACAGGATGGCCCAACGCCGAGCCGTCGTTTACCCTGAGTGTCATTCACAAAAAGAATGGCCAATCGACCGCAGAGTCGATGGACATGCGCCACCAGGGCCAGCACCTGGGCCGGCGCGAAACCTGCCCCAGCGTGCGAAAGCGACGACCAGACGATGACTCCCGAGCCCGTGGCGACGGTCGAAACCGTGCTTCATTTCGGCCCCTACCAGATATTCCCCACCTCACGCATGATCCTCGAGGCCGGCCGTCCCCTGCGCCTGGGCCAACGTGCACTGGACATCCTTTTGGCGCTGCTGGAGCGCGCCGGCCAGGTGGTGAGCAAGGGCGAACTGCTGGCTCGCGCCTGGCCCGGCCAGGACATCGACGAAGGCAACCTGCGGGTGCACATGACCGCGCTGCGCAAGGCGCTGGGCGACGGCCAGAACGGCCGGCGCTTCATCGTCACGGTGGCACTGCGCGGCTACAGCTTCGTCGAGCCACTGATCGCCTCGGCGCAATCGACGCCGGCGCCCGATGAGCGCCAATCGGCGGACCACAACCTGCCGCCCCGGCGCAATCGCCTGCTGGGCCGCGAGGCGGAACTCGAGCGCCTGGTCGCCGAGTTGCCCCGGCGCCGCTGCATCAGCCTGGTGGGCAGCGGTGGCATCGGCAAGACCAGCCTCGCCCTGCAGGCCGCCGAGCGCTTCATCGGCCACTATCCCCACGGCATCCGCATGCTCGATCTCACCCAGTTGCAGGACGCGCGGCCGCTGAACAGCAGCCTCGCCTGCGTGCTGGGCATCCCGGGGCTGGCGGGCGAATCCCTGGAACACATCTGCGCCCAGGTCGCCGAACGCCAGATGCTGTTGCTCATCGACAACTGCGAGCACCTGATCGAGGCCGCCGCGCATCTGGTGGAATGCCTGCTGCGCCACGCGCCGCAGATCCACATCCTCGCCACCAGCCGCGAAAGCCTGCGCGCCACCGGCGAGCACATCCAGCCGCTGCGGCCGCTCGGTTGCCCACCGGCGCAGGTCGACAGCATCGAGGACGCCCTCGCCTACCCTGCCGTGGCGCTGCTCATCGAGCGGGCGAAGGAGACCCACGAGGACTTCGAATTCGGCCCCCAGGACCTGCCCCGGGTCGGCGAAATCTGCCGCCGCCTGGAAGGCATTCCACTGGCCCTGGAACTCGCCGCCGGCTACCTGGGCGAGGCCGACGGCGGCATCGATGCGCTGCTGCAGGGAGGCTACCTCGACCTTCCCCTGCAGTCCGACCGCCACGAACACCTGCGCGCGATGCTCGACTGGAGCTACGCGCTGCTGCGCCCCGCGGAACAATCCTGCCTGCGCCGCCTCAGTGTGTTCCGTGGCGGTTTCACGCTCGACTCCATCGCCGCCGTCCTCGGCCAACCGGTGGACCTCGGCGCGGCGTTCCTGCTGGTGAACCACCTGACGGCCAAGTCGCTGCTGAGCACTGAGATCCGTGGCGACGAAGTCACCTACCGGCTGCTGGAACCGACCCGCCTCTACGCCCTGGAAAAACTCCAGGCCAACGGTGAGCTGCACCAGGCCCGCGAGCGTCACCTGGAGCTCTGCCAGAGCGCGATGCAGGCTGCGCAGAACGAGTGGGAACGATCAGCGTCCCAGGGCTGGCTGCAACGCCATGCGCCCTGGCTCGCCGATGTGCGTGCCGCACTCGACTGGGGGCTGCAGGGCGAGGTCCGGCACAGCCGGGCGATCCATCTCGCGGCCTGCTCGTCGCCGCTGTGGCAGGAGCTTTCGCTGCTGCACGAATACGGTCCCTACGTGAGCGCCGCGCTCGGCCTTCTCAGCGCCGAATCCGCTTCGTCGCTGGAACTGGCCATGCGCCTGGAACTGGCGCTGGGCAACACCACCTACCACGACGTGCGCAACAGCCAGGCGGACGAAGCCTTCCAGAACGCGCGCTTCCTCGCCCGGCAGATCGGCGATCTCGACGGTGAACTCACCGCGCTGTCGGGCGGCCTGGCCGTGCTGCTGTGGGCTGGCCAGTACCAGCAGGCGGCGGAACAGAGCCGACACTTCGATCGCCTCAGCGATGGCCACGGCGAGATGCTCGCCACCAGCGCCCTGCGCCTGAAGGTGCTGGCGCTGCACTACGCGGGCGATCAGCTGCGCGCCCAGGCCGTCGGCGAAGAAGTGCTGCAGCGCCTGGAACAACAGCGCCGGGCCAACCGCTTCGCGCCTTGCCTGGGCGTGCAGTACGACCAGCAGGTCGCCTCCCTCGCCACCCAGGCGCGCACGCTCTGGCTGCGCGGCCTGCCCGAGCAGGCGGGACGCATGGCGACACAGGCCATCGAACTGGCCTGCGAGATCGACCACAGCGCGTCCATCGCCTACAGCCTGGCCGTGGCTGGCTGCGTCATCGCCTTCTACAACGGCGAGTTCGACAAGGCCCGCCAACGCGTGCGGCAGATGATCGAAGTCGCCGAGCGCCATCGCGTCCCGCTGTTCACCGATTGGGCGCGGCATTACGCGTGGGCCATGCAGCTCGACGAAATGGCCAGCGCCGCAGCCCCCGCCGTCGGCCTGGTCCGCGACATCGTGCAGACCCTCGGCGGCCGCGCCCTTCCCACCGACCAGGCGCAGCTGATGCGCGCACGCACCGGCGCGGCAGGTTGGTGCGCGCCGGAAATCCTGCGCAACGAGGCCGTGGCCCTGCTGCAGCGCGGCGACCGCGAATCCCTCCTGGGTGCCGAAACCCTGCTGACCCGCGCGCTGGCGCAGGCACAGGAACAAGGCGCACTGGCCTGGGAGCTGCGTTCGGCCACTTGCCTGGCGGAGCTGTGGAACGCACAGGGCAAACCGGAACCGGCGCACCAACTGCTGGCCCCGGTCTACCAGCGCTTCACGGAAGGGTTCGACTTACCGGACCTGCGCAGGGCGCGGGAGTGCCTGGAGCTCTGCGGCCGCTGATATCCGCTGCCAGTGGCGCCTCGGCACAAACTACCACCTCACGCCAGGCCAGTTTGTCTACATCAGCGACACCGACATCCTCAAACGGCAGGCCGGCCAAGACCGCAGCGGCAAGGTGCTCGACTCGGTGGCGGGCAAGAACTACGAAGCGGGCTGGGAAGGTGCGTTCCACGACGGCCAGCTGAATGCCAACGTCGCGGCCTGCGTGATCACCGCCGAGCTGGACGCCGGGCTCTTTGGCCGCTACGTCCACTACGGTGCGCCGCGCGGCCTGATGATGAACCTGCGTTACGACTTCTGAGCGCGGCGTTGCGCCGCGCCGGAATCGTTGCACGCCTGGCGGCAATGCGCTTGACATTAAAGTTAACTTTAAACTTAGGGTAGCCCTCGACAGCCGCCCGGCTACCACGCCGGGCGGAATCCCACAGGGCAACCAGAAGGTCAGGCAGATGAAGGCACGGTTCAAGGAAATCGAGTTCGGTACCCACAGCGTCGAAGTGATCGAGGGCGGCTATTACGACCGCTACCGGATGAACCCGGACCTGGACCAGGTGGCAAAGGACCCCGCCGCCGGCAACATCGACTACTTCCGGCGCATTCCCAAACAGCTGGTCGCTTCGCGCGTCGGGCCGACCTGGGCGCCGAACTTCTACTACCGCACCAGCAGCATCCAGCTGCTGTTCCTGGCGCCCATCGGCCGCCTGCGCGCGACGCTACCGGCGCCGCTGGAACCCCTGCGCGCCCTGCCCGGCCAAGGGCTGGTGGCGCTCACCTTCTTCTCCTACGCGGTGTGTGACAATGACCCGTACGACGAGGTCTCGGTCGCCATCGTCGTCCGCAGGCCGGGCGCCACCGGCAGCCACGCCCTTGAACTGCTGGACTCGATGCGTCGGCGCAGCTTCGTCGCCCATGTGCTGGCCTTGCCGGTCTCCACCGAGATCGCGCGGGTACGCGGGGTGCACGGCTACCAGTTGCCCAAGTGGCGCACCGGCATCGAGGTGAAAATTGGCAGCGAAGTTTCCGCCAGCATCCAGGGGCCCAGCGGCAATGCCGACCTGCTGCTCCAGGCACCGCTGCCGCCACTGCAGATCGCCGCTGCGCAATCGCGCCTGGGCACCACTACCATGGTCCACCAGGTCGATGGCCGCTGGCACCGGACCTGCGTGCAGAGCAATACCCTGTCGTATGCGCAGAAACTGCTGCCCCGCGGTGTGCGCCTGGCTCGCAACGGCGGGCCGCTGAGCCAGTTGCTGGATGGCCTTGGCGCGTCACGCATCCTGCGCCTGGACGTGGTCAAGGACGCGCAGATCGTCCTGCACCTTCCTGCGCCGCTGGAAGGTGTGCACTGAACCTGCCCCTCGATACCGAAAGACCGCGCCTACCCTGGGCGAGCGCATCCTCCACCACGTCAGCCACGTCGCCTGCTACGCCGCCCGGACCGCACGGCGCCGCTGGGCGCGGTCTACTGCGACTGGACGCTGACGGCGACCGCAGAGGTCACCCGCATTACCAGCTGGCGCCCGAGGTACTCGGGCTTCATCTCCACGTCCGGGCGGACATTGACCGTGTGCTGGCTGCCATCGGCGAACTGCAGGGTCGCGGTGCGCCGGGTGGTGTCCATGGATTTGACCACGGCGGTAATCTCCACCGTATCGGCCGCCAGCATGGCTGGCTTGTTGCCCGGTTGCGCCGTCGCCAGCAGGCCTGCCTCGCCGCTGCCAGCCTTCTGGCCCGGCTCGCGCAGGTAGACCAGGCGCTCCATCGTGACGATGGCGCGGACCCGATCACCCACCTTGAGCTGGTCGAAGTTGCGCATCTCCGGCGGAGCCTGAAGGGTGCGGCTGTTGCCTTGGTCATCCGTGAGGGTGAAGGCCCGCTTGGTCCGGTCGACGGCGCTGACACGTGCCTGCATCTCTTCCGTCTCGGTCATCGCGCCGCCCGGCACACCCTTGGCGACTGACTCGGTGTTGTCGAACTGGTAGCTCAGCTCATCGTTCTTCTGGCTCTGGCAACCGACCAGCACGCTGGCGGCCAGGGACAGGTAGATCCAACGGGACACACTCATCGGGCGACTCCTTGCATCAGGGTGTTTGCGGGTTGGTATCAGGGAAATGACGTAGCACGAGCAGGCCGGTCCGCCGCGGCTGCATGAATTCACCGAGCGTAGCGTTTGCCCGGTGATGCGCCACGCAGGTTACTCAGTACTTGATATCCCGCGCAGTCTCGCGACCCTGCTGCTTGGTCTGGCGTTTGTCCTGGCGGCACTGGGCGTTGTACTGCTGGTCGGCGGCACGGCAGTTCTGCTTGGTCTGCCGGGCGTCCTGGCGGGTTTCCTGGCGCACGTCCCGCGCCTGACGACGCTGGCTGCCCTGCTCGGTAGCCCAGGTGGAGCCGGCCGAGGCGACGAGAAAGGTCGCCATCAGAATCGCGGTGAACAGGGAACGGGGCATGGCATCACCTCCTGCTGCGCAGGGATCGGGAATATCCAGTACAGCCGATTTCCCGCTGGCTTGCCGATGGTGGCGCGGGGTTCGCCGCGCTGCTCGACGAAAGGCAGCCCCGGCTGCGACCGCGGGCATCTGCCACGCAGCGCAGCCGGCTCCGCAGGCCTACTGCTCGCGCACCAGCAGCACCGGGCGCCTGCTCGACTGCAGCACCCCCTCGGCCACGCTGCCCAGCATCAGGCGCCGTACGCCGCGGCGGCTATGGGTACCCATGACAATGGCGTCGGCCTTGACGGCGTCGGCCTCGCTTTCGATGCGGTCGGCCACTTCTTCGCCGGCGGTTTCCATGCTGACCCGCTGGTAGCTGGCCGGCACGGCATACTCGGCGACCACTTCCCGCGCCTTGCCCAGGATGTCGTCGGCGGCGTTGAGCGCGGCAGCTTGCAGGGCCTCGGCATCGTAATACTTGGCGTAGTAAGGCAGATGGCCCAGCGGGCGATCGACGATGGTAATGACGTGCAGCTCACCACCGCTCATGCGGACCAGCTTTGCGCCTTCGGCCAGGGCTTTGAAGGAAACGGGGCTGCCGTCGACGGCGGCCAGTACGTGCTTGTACATGCTGTGCTCCTCGTTGATTGGGCACTACGACCTTAACCACGCGGGCCGGGAGCGCCCTTGTGCCGCGTCAATATAATCGCCCCGTGGCGCTTCAGTGCGCCGGCATTGCCTCATCGCGGCAGGCGGACGGGCTCTGCCCGGTCCAGCGCTTGAAAGCCCGGCGGAAGCCGCGCACATCACTGTAGCCAAGCGCCTCGGCGATGCGCTCGATGGGCATTTCCGGGTTGTTCAGCAGGCTCATGGCGCGTGCGTGGCGCACCTGTTCCTGCAGGGCGTCGAAGCTCATCCCGTGCTCGCTCAGGCGACGGCGCAAGGTACGGCTGCTCATGTTCAGCTCGCCGGCAACCTTGTCGATGGGGCTGCCGTTGGCCAGGTCGCGGGCGATGGCGCGCTCCACCGTTTCCAGCAGGCCGGTCTTCTGCTGCACCTGGGCATACTCCGCCTCCAGCAGGCTGAGCGCTTGGCGCAGCGCGACCGGGTGGTGGCTGGGCAGTTGCACATCCAGCCAATGGCTGGCGATGACGACCCGGTTGTGCAGGCAGCCGAATTGCAGGTTCGGCCCGAGCAGCCGGCGGTACTCGGCCTCGTAGGCCGGCGCGGCATGGGTGAACTCGAAACGCAGGGGCTGGAACTGGGGGCCGATCAGCGTGCGGTTGTAGACCAGCAGGCTGGCGAAGAACTCTTCCACGGCGAACACCTGGATGTCGGCGTAGGGCAACCGGCATTCGACTTCGATGAAGCTTTCCTCGGGCCCCTCGATCAGGTTGCACAGCGCAATGCCGCCAGTGGTGTGCTGGAAGCGCCGGCCCACCTCGAAAGCGTCGCGCAGGGTCTTGCAGAGGGACAGTACGTGGCCAAGCAGGCCGAGTGTACCCAGCACGTTGTGATGGCCGACCCAGAGCCCCAGGCCACGCTCGGGCAGCGCCGCGAGGGCTCGCTGGATCATCGCCACCGTCTGCCGGTAGGTGACGCGCTGCGCCGGGTCCTGCAGCTCCTCGGCGGTAAAGCCGAGCCCACGGCACAGGCGTTCGCTGCTCACTCCCTGGTCACTGGCGACTTCGGCGAGGGTCTGCAGCAGGAAAGGTGAAACCAGGGCCAGGTCGAATTGCGCGTCGATGCTTGTGCTGGGCATGTAGGCTGCTCTCGAGCGGGGGCGCCGGCGATTCTTGTCATGTGGGCGGCGCACGATGGCCGCATCATAACGCTTTCGCAGCTCCGCCAAGAGCGGGCGTAACAGAATATTACAGACGACCCAGCCACGTGATCACCCGACACGAGCATGCCTCATCGGCTGCAGGGTGCTTGTGTCCATGCCCCCAACCGCCCTCCAGGCCGGCGCCAAACCCGGTTCGGAGGCGGAGCAAGGCCGAGGCACGGACCTACTGCACTGCGTAAGCCTGGCCGGAAGCCGGTGCACCCAGCAGGATTTCCTGCGGCAACTTGAAGCCCCTCAGCTTCAACAGCGCCAAGGGCCCACCGCCCTGGGCGCGCATCTCCCAGGTCAACGGCAGCCCGTCCGGCGCCACCAGCACGATCTGGCGAGTCGAACCACCGCCCGTCAGCGGCGTGACCCTGGCCTGCTCCAGCAAGCGCAATAACGCCCAGCGACCGGGATAGTCGCCATACAAGCGGCCCCCGGCCCTCACGCTGTTCCACGCAAGCATCACCCCCGGATGGTCGTTCGGGCTCGGCCAGTTGAAGGTCTTCCAGCTCTCCATCTGGTTGAAGTACTCCAGCCGCTCGCCGTCGATGACCAGTTGCGTCTCGACCAGATCGCGTACCGGTTTTGCCTTCAGGTCAAACGTCATGCGCATGGCGCCATCGGTGTACAGGATGTCAGCCAGCTCACCCAACTGATTGATGGCCTTCAGGAAGGCCGGGCTTACCCGTACTCCCTGGTTGCCTCCCTCCACGGGCACCCAACGCTTGCCCTGCTTGCGCAGGACCCCGCTCAACTGGAGGTCGATAAACTGGTCGACACGTCCGCCGGGTTTGATCATCTGCCCCAGCAAAGGCAACGGAGCATCCGGCCCTTCGGCGACAAAGGGATAGCGACCGGCGAAGGCACGCTGCCAATCAGCAACGACTTCCTGTTGCCACTGGCGATTCAGAGCACCGGCCGAGGTCTGCATCACCCCCGACCAGGCCTGATCCAAGGGCAACTCGAAGAGGTTCTGCGCGAAGACCGCCAAGGGCTTTCCAAGGCTCTGCGCGACTACCTGGCCATAATCCTGCTTGTCGATGGTGCGGCCCTGGAGCGTGGCCTGCGCCAAGGCTTGAGCCATTACCGCTGGATCAGCAGCGTTATTGACCTGTTGCAGACGACTGCGTACCTGGCTCACACCCACCAGATAGGCCTGAAGGCTGGCTTGCTGCCGGGTGGCCGGGGCAAGCTTTCCCTGCAAGGCCAGCAACGGGCCGAAGGTCTGCTCCATGGGTGCCCGCCCCGTGAATGCCTGCGCCGCGTCGGCAGCGCCGGTGGCCTTGTCCGAAGCCGGCCTTTCAAGCGCTCCGGTAGTGCCCTGAAACGCCAGCGTCTTCATCAGCGCCAGCAGCGGCGAACGGCGGGTATCAGCGAGCAAACCCAACTGATCGATGGCGTTCGACAGGCCATCCGCCTTGCGCCAGCGAATACTGTTGAGAAAGCTCAGCCAGGCCTGGCTGAAGTCAACGAAGTAGCGCGAGGTCAGCCGAGCCTGCAGCGCCGCCGGTTGCACTTCAGGAGCCAGCGGGTGTTGCGGATCGCTGAGCACCCAGTCGAGTTCCTCACGGCGCGCCTCCACAACCTTGTCGATAGCCGCGCGAAGATAGCCGTCCCAGGCTTGCCGAGTGAGCGCGCCGGGCACGCTGGCGGAGGTATCAAACAGGCTCGTGGTATTGTCGTCCCCCACCAGAGCGGCCAACCGAAGGTCAACATATTCCCTGCCCGCCTCATCCAGCAGGCGCTGGTAAAGCACCTGCTCCGCCGCCGGTTGGTCGAGCTGGGCCAGCAGCACCTGGCGTGCCTGGGTGACCAACTGGGCGTCGGGTGTGATTCGCCAGTCCGGATGCGCCGCCAGATGTCGCGCATAGAACATCCAGAGCTCGGGAGCCAGCGTCTGCCAGCGAGCCGGCGTCACGCCGACGCGGGCGGCGGTAGCCTTGCCCAGCTCCCCGGCAAGGAAGCCGGCGTCGGCCTTCTCCGGCTGAGCCAGCATCAGGTAAGCCTTGAGTTGATCTCGCGCCACGGCAACGGCAGCGCCCAGTTCCGGGCTGCCTGGCGGTAACTGCGCCAGCGCCACCAACCGCCGTTCCAGGCTGCGCACCGCCTCATCGCGCAGCAACGGTTGGCTGGCCTGGGTGAAGCGTGGCCAAAGCGCGGCGAGCAACGCATCGTTCTGGCTCAGGCCCAGGCGCCGGTACCAGAGCACGCCACTCTCCTGCCAGTTCTCCAGCGTGGTCATGGTGATCGTCAATCGGTGAAGCGCCGTCAACCGCGCATCCAGGTCACTGGAGGTATTCACCGTCGCCAGCTCCGCCTCAACCGCGGCGATCTGATGGCGGTTGCCAGCGAACGAGATCAGTAACGCCAACGCACACAGACTGGCCAAGCCCAGCACAGCCAGCTGAACGCCCCGCAGCCAGGTCCAGCCAAAACGACGCCCGCGCGCCTGCCGGTCCTCGCGGATCGCATCCCAGGCCGGCACCGGCCACCAGGAGTTGCCGACCAGCCCCTCACCAACAGGCTGCTGCGGCAAGCCGAACAGCAGCCCGCGCAGCGGCACGCCTCGGGCGAAATCTGGCTTGAGTCGATCCAGAGCCTGGCTCCACCGAGCAATCCCCTCCTTGCCCAGGTCGCGCGACAGGCGCAGCTGGAAGTCATGGCTGCTGGACGATTTCATTCGCGCCAGCCCCTGCTTGCGCAGCGGAGGCAGCAGCTTGTGCAAGGCCTTCTCGATCCATCCCTCCGAGAGCTTGGGCGGGAGCAGGCAACCCACCGCTGGCAACGTGCGGTCGTACTGCTCCCACTCGCTGCCATGCACCTGCCAGAGGTACAAGGGCGCCTGCCAGCGCAGGCTCCGTGCCAGGCCGCGCAATTGCTGAACACCCACGCTCAATGCCTGTGCGTCAGGGCTTTGCCCTTCGCTCAAGGCCCAGACCACGCCATCCAGCGGCAGCCTTGGGCGCAATTGCGCCAGCAGCCCGACAACGCCTGCCCGCCAGGAGCCGCGCAGGCTGCCGCCATGCAGCAGCACCACGCCCTCGCCTTCCAGCCAGTGGGCGGCAGACAGCCCGGGCGCAATGGCATCGACCTCCGTCTGCTCGCCCACCACCAACAGCAAGCGAACCTTGTTGCGCCAGGCAAAGCCGTAGGCGACCGGCATATGGTTGCGGATGGCAATCAAATCGTGGTCGGCCGCGACCTGGGCCGGATCGGTCGCCATCTGCGCGGCCGGTTCCACATCATCGGCACTGCTCGCCCGGTAATCGAACTGCCCGGACTTCCTGCCCAGGAATCGATAGAGCCCCAGGACCAGCACAAGCGCCGAGCCCAGCATCGCCGTCCAGAACAGCCCCGAGGACTGCTCCTCGCTGCCAGCGCGCACCCCCAGCAACTCCGGATGCCGCCACAGCAACACCGCAACGACTCCGGCGATCAGCACAACCAGCGAAGCGAGCAGAACCAGCAAACGAGCAGAACGCATGGGTATTTCCCTATGGCGACGACGGCGTGGCCACCGAACTCCACAACGCGGAGTCGGCAACGGTGTTGCCACTGAAGATGATTTGCGGCTGGCCCTCACGGCGCACCGCCTCTAGTGCGGCGGCGATGGCTAGCCATGGCGCCGCGCAGCCAGGGTGGCCCAGGCAGGCGCCCAGGTCGCGCACGGCTGGTTCCGGCTTAAGCAGCTCCTGCACCGCCGTGTTGATGTCACCCTGGCGCTTGGCGGGGATCCCCACCAACCAAGCCCGCTTCAGCGCCTCGGCCTTCAGCGGCACCCAGTCCAGCGCCTGATGCGCGGCATAGCGCAGGGTTTCGCCAGTAGTGCCGTGCTCCTGCTCCGGGCGGTGCAGATAAGCCACCGCGCGTGACGTCTTCTGCGTCAGGCGGTTGCCCAGCAACAGCCCCACCGCAACCTCCGCCGAGTCCTCCAGCGGCTCCGGCGCAACACACAGCGCCACCACCAGCACCAACGCCGGATCGGCGATGCGCTCGTCCAACCAATGGTCAATGGCGTCCAGGCCCTGGCGCTCCAGGCGCGTCACCGACTGACGGATACCGGACTCCGCCCAGGCGCGCTGCCAGGCATCCTGCTGCTCGGCCGGGGGAACGCTGCTGTCGGTTTCCTGCACCAGCATCAGCGGCTGCTCGGCCGGAAAAGCACGTAATGCCACGGCCATCTCGCCCAGTACCTGGCGGTACAGGCGTAGCAGCATCGCCGCGTCATCTTGGGTTTTCCCGGCATCGTCCATGACCGGCAACATCGCGGTGTGTCGAGCCGTGAGCTCCCCCTTACCGCGCACCGGCTGGGTTTTCAGCTCACTCTTGCCGCAGGTCAGCGCCTCGAACTGCGCATCGCCCTGCCCATCTTCCTCATCACGCAAGGCGGTATGGAGACTGACCGCCAGCACCTGCTGCGAACGGCGCCCCTTGCGTAGCTTGGCCAACCAATCCGCCTCGCGCGCCTCATCCCAGCCCTCGGCGCTACTGAGCAGGCTGATATGCAGCAGGAACCGCGCGAACAGCAGCAGGCTCCAGACCACCAGGGGAATCCCCAGCGCGCGGCCCCAGAACAGCAAGGGCTGCTCCCCTAGCGACTGCTCGCCCAACGCCAGGGTCAAACCCATGCCACTCAACAAAGCCAGCAACAACAGGCCAAGCCAGACCCACGCACTGGGCGGCGTCGGCGGCTTGGCCGGTGGCGGCACCTTATCCAGACGAACCGCCATGATCAGCTCGCGGTCGCTTCGGGCAGTGACGTGATCAATGCACATCCGCAGGCGCAGCGATGGCCATGGAAGGCAATGGGGACACCGTTATCGTTGAACATCGGGTGCCCCTCGTTCACCACCGTCGGCCCATGGGCCGGGCAACTCACCTGGTCGCCCACGCGGGCCACGCCGATGCCGTGGAAATTTCTATTGGGGGAGCCAGTCAGCACGCTGCCGCCACTGGTGGTTTTGTCGCCGATGCGGATGATGCCTTTCATTGCAATGGTCCTTTTCCGAAAAGTCTCGAATAACCGAAACAGGAAAAACACGAAAATATAAAAGAGACGGACTTACTTTTAGGCAAACAACCCTGACGGCTCTAACTGCTCTGGAGCAAGATAAAGCCACTCTATTCTTTTTATCCACACTGAAAGACGAGGAGACCACTAGAGCCAAAACACCTCTTAGCATTAATCTTCACGCCCAAATAGAGAAGGATTTCTTTTCTTCAAAATTGAATAAGGTATAACCGACCAATCTGGATTGTCGCAGGCACGCTGCACACGTGCAAAATAAGCCCCCAAACGAAGACCTTTCGGTGTCAAATAGGGAGAAGAAAATCTCCACACTCCACTATCGGAATAATTGCAACCATCAACATCATCCATTTCCATGTAATCAGGGTAGAGCTTCTTAAATAACCCGACTACAGATGGAGCAAATATCTTCACTCGATAATCCATCCATGCATCCGAGTCTGGAACAGGCTTACGACCCTGTCCTACCCAGTACATATCCTCCAACGTTAGCTCTTTCCCTGTTCTCGTACTAATTGTAGTTCCCTGAATGCCGAAATCAGGATGAGCAGCCCCCACGCAAGACCAACCACTAGTCACGGCATAGCTTACGAACTCCGCAGAAAAATAATAACTCCAGACTGCTGACTCCACACCCGATCTACCCAACCCATCGGAGCACCCAAAATACCCACTAAGCCCTGAATAGAATTTATTATCGATGATTGAGTTTACAGAACCCATTATTGACTTTGGATACCAGCTCACCACATGAAACATCGAAAGGCCTGATCTAGCCTCACTAAACCATCTGATCTTAAATTTCCCGCCAACAATCTCCTCCTTCTCCTGCACTAGCTTAAGGTTATTCAATTGGAGTTTTTCGTAGCCACCTAACTCCTTTAAAAAACCTGGAGTTACCCCATACGAATCTATAGAAACGGGGGTAATTACCTTAAGCTCTACCAAAAACTCCTTCCCTTTAGAGCTTGTAAATTTACCACTTACCAAGTCACCCGTTCGAACCAACTCGAACACATCCGCAGGATTTTCACTCCCATCGTAATCCGCCGAACTTAGATGATAGGTATTTCCTTCAAGGAGCCCCCGCAGCGCAATATCCTGTCTATACTTATCATAAAAATATCGACCTCCCCCCTCACCAGACGACTCCCAAAGCTCCATCACAACAGAATACTTACCAACTTTCCCCTGAAGCAAAATCGTCTCTGCATACACATTATTACAAACTGAGAAAACTGCAAAAACAACCAAATACCTTAAAGCCACATCCATACATCACCCTTAGCCCACGAAGCCTTATACTCGCCATTTAATTTATCTAAAAATTCAAGTGCACCACTAACACCCTCAACGCTCGCACCAAAAGATTTCGAAAAAGGAACCACAACCAAAGCAATAAAGAACCTCCAGTTAAAACTCACGCCACCCCTCACCACTTGCAATCCCCATAATCAGAAGTCACTGCATCAGCATTATATTTAAAATTAAAGACCTTACCCGAAGCGCTTCTATACGCAAATCCATATATATTTGCACCCTGCGAAATAACTGTATACCTACCGCCTTTTTTTTGACCAAAAACCTCCTGCCAAGTTGAAGTAACCTCTGCCGGTCTATCCTCACTTAACGAGCGCTCCACCTCACCAACAAAAAACAGTGGTATTGCCACGCTGGATCTTTGATACTGAACATAACCAATATTTAATTTATCTACAGCAAGATATGCTGTAGCGAACTTCAAATTAACACTCCCTGACTTTCCTCCTGAAAAGCACCTAACAGCAAACTCCAACGTCTCAGCCTGAGCAAGGCAAGTGCAGAATATGAGAACAATTAAACAGATAGGAGGCAGATTTATCACGCATCTTTTAAAAATACGGGAACTCCGAATCAGAGCACGAATAACAAATCCTCCTTTCATTTACTCACTAAATCCAGAGAAACAAAAAACAACTACTGAAATCCACTCCAGCTATTTAGAGTCAATCTAATCCTGCAACTATCAGAAGACTCTCCAGTCAATCTACCCATCAAC
>NZ_LZDG02000100.1:0-1166 GCF_001672555.2 Pseudomonas sp. AU11447
ACCATCGGTATGGTCCAGCAGTCCGCTGCCGGTGAAAACCTCACCGTGGGCAAGGACAGCGATGGCCTGGCCGTCGACTTCCTCGGCACTGCAGGCGCTCGCAAGCTGATCAACGTGGCTGACGGTGCCGTGGCCGCCGACAGCAAGGAGGCCGTGAATGGCGGCCAGCTGTTCAGCACCAACCAGGACGTGGCGCAGAACACTGCGGACATCGCTGGCAATACGGCAGCGATCACTGGCCTGGACGGTCGGGTGAACAACGTTGAAGGCAACGTGACCAACCTCGACGGCCGCATGAACAACGTCGAAGGCRACATCACCAGCATCACCACCAACCTSAGCAGCGGCGCCATCGGYATGGTCCAGCAGTCCGCCGCCGGTGAAAATCTCACCGTGGGCAAGGACAGCGATGGCGCCGCCGTTGACTTCCTCGGTACCGCTGGTGCGCGCAAGCTGATCAACRTGGCCGACGGTGCCGTGGCAGCCGATAGCCAGGAAGCYGTGAACGGTGGCCAGCTGTTCAGCACCAAYCAGGGCGTAGCGCAGAACACTGCSGACATCGCTGGCAATACCGCAGCGATCACYGGYCTGGATGGCCGTGTCACCCAGAACAGCTCTGACATCGCGAGCAACGCCGCCTCGATCAGCGGTCTCGATGGCCGCATGGGCAGCGTCGAAGGCGACATCACCAGCATCACCACCAACCTSAGCAGCGGCACCATCGGYATGGTCCAGCAGTCCGCYGCCGGTGAAAACCTCACCGTGGGCAAGGACAGCGATGGCGCCGCCGTCGACTTCCTCGGCACTGCYGGTGCGCGCAAGCTGATCAACGTGGCYGACGGTRCCGTGGCCGCYGACAGCMAGGARGCCGTGAAYGGYGGCCAGCTGTTCAGCACCAACCAGGACGTAGCGCAGAACACCACGGACATCGCTGGCAAYACCGCAGCGATCACYGGCCTGGACGGTCGTGTCACCCAGAACAGCTCCGACATCGCGAGCAACGCCGCTTCGATCACCGGCCTCGATGGCCGCATGGGCAGYGTYGAAGGCGACATCACCAGCATCACCACCAACCTCAGCAGCGGCGCCATCGGCATGGTCCAGCAGTCCGCCGCCGGTGAAAACCTCACCGTGGGCAAGGACAGCGATGGCGCCGCCGTCGACTT
>NZ_LZDG02000101.1:0-1476 GCF_001672555.2 Pseudomonas sp. AU11447
GGAGTCGCTCATGACTTGGCCTCCCGCATTTCCCGGAGGGCTTCCAGGACCTTTGCCACGGGGTCCAGGTACTCGCCAGTGATGGCAACCACTACCAGCTCGTTGCCGTTGTCCAGCGTCAGGTGCATGACGTCGAAGGCGTTGGCATCGAGCTGCTCGGCCTCGTCGATCATCTGGCGGACGCTCTTGTCCAGGTTCATGTCATCGAGCAGAGGTGCTTGTCCCATGTCACACCCCCAGCGCCCGAACACCGGGCGCATCGTGGGTGGACAGGTCGCGGATATAGCGAGCGATGGCACCGAGGTTGGTGCGCGGTTCGGCACCAGCACGAACACCTGGAACGCGCCAGGCCAGCCCGGCAACGGGGTCGGCACTGAGGTCGATCACGCGGCGTAGCTCGGCCGAGTCACCCACGGCGAGGGCGAAGTAGCCGTCACCGGGGTGCTCGTCGTGCAGCTCGATCAGGCCGTCTATGCGGCACACGGCATAGGTCTTAACCATGGTGATTCCCCTTTGAGGTTTCCCGCATCTCGTCACTCACGTCCCCCAGCTTGTCGGCCGCCTCGGTGATGATGTTCACGTGGTACTGGTCGACTTCCTCCCACGCGGCAGCCATTGCCAGGAGCTTCTCGCGCATGGCGTTTAGGCTGCGGCGGTGCCCCGCGTTTAGTTGCTTCTCTGTCCGAGTGGCCACGGTCACACCCCCGCGATGTCGAGCGGGATCGCCCGCCACTGGTCAGAGTCGCCCACACGCTCATGGACGCGGATGTAGTCCTTGGAGCCGACGACCTGGCAGGCCTCTGCGATGGCCTTCATTGCGCGCTGCCAGCGCTCGTCAGTGATTTCCAAGCGGCGAAGCGCAAGGACGTTGGCAGTACGTACCTCGCCTTTGGTGTCGGTGCGGAAAGCGTCGTTGACCAGGGTGACGACCTCCGGGCGCGCGCCCTCGGTCCACTCGAGCAAGCACTGGTCAATCAGGGCGCGGGCCGCCTGTAGGCGCTCATCGAACTGGATGGACTGCTGTACGGCCTTGGTGATCTTGAAGCGTCCATCGAACGACACCAGGCTGACGTTGCCTTTCTTGCCGCCCAGCTTGACGCCGTACTGATCGGCGGACAGCTCCACGAAAGCGGCGACGTCACCGAACGCCGACACCTTGAACTCGGCGATCAGGCTGTGCAGTTGCTTGGCCTTCTCCACAAGCTCCAGCACCAACTGGTCGCGTGCTTGGTCGATGGGCTTGATGAGGCTTTCGTGGACCAGGCGCTTCTGCGCATCCAGGCGAAAGCCTTCGGGGATTGCGATTTGGTTCATGGGATGGCTCCTGTTGCTCAGTGGAAAGTGAGGTCGATGGGGGTGGGGCTGGCGAAGTCGCGGTAACTGATCGGCTCGGACCAGGTGACTTCCACGCCCCGGAACTGCGCGCTGTAACGGGTGCTGCCTGCAGAGCNCNGGCGCTGGTAGCCGCAGACCAGC
>NZ_LZDG02000102.1:0-461 GCF_001672555.2 Pseudomonas sp. AU11447
TCGTCGGTCACATCGCCTTTCTGCAGGAAGCCGGTGTACGGTCCGACGTCGTCGAAGACGCTCTCGATCGCCGGGGCCTGCGGTCTGCCAGTCTCGACATCGATGCTGTACTTCGCGCTCGGCTGAGTGGAGTTGCCGACCGGATCACGCTCTACCGCGGTCAGGTCGTTCGGCCCCGAGATCAGGGCTGCCGTGGGCTGCATCGTCCACTTGCCATCGCTACCCACGATCGCAGAACCAATCTGATGATTGCCGGTGCTGTCCTTGGCGTACACGAAAATGGTGTCGCCGGAAGTACCGGTACCGCTGATCACCGGGCGCGGGTCGTCGGTAACGCCACCGCTGAGCACATTGCCGGTGATCTCACCTTCACTGTCCAGCACGCCGGTAATCGCCAGTTTGCTGGCATCCGGCGGGGTGTAGTCAGTGGTAATGGTGAAGACGTCGGACTTCGGACTGGT
>NZ_LZDG02000103.1:0-490 GCF_001672555.2 Pseudomonas sp. AU11447
GGCCGTAGCGCTCGGTCTCGGCGCGGAACGGACGGATCATCTGCGAGTGGCAGCCCACGCAGCCTTCGCGGATATAGACGTCACGGCCTTCCAGTTGCAGGGCGGTGTAGGGCTTCATGCCTTCCACCGGGGTGTTGGTGACGTCCTGGAAGAACAGCGGGACGATCTGGGTCAGGCCGCCGATGCTCACGGCGACAGCCATGCACAGGGCCAGCAGGCCGACGTTTTTCTCAAGTACTTCGTGTTTCATGTCGGACTCCTCAGGCCATCTGCGCCGCGGCTTGCATTTCGGCCGGTTTGGCGGCCGCTACGGTGCGCCAGACGTTGTAGGCCATGACCAGCATGCCCAGCAGGAAGATGGCACCACCGATCATCCGCACGATGAAGCCGGGGTGGCCGGCGGCAAGGGCTTCGACGAAGGAGTAGGTGAGGGTGCCGTCGGAGTTCACTGCGCGCCACATCAGGCCCTGGGTGATGCCGTTGACCCACA
>NZ_LZDG02000104.1:0-2366 GCF_001672555.2 Pseudomonas sp. AU11447
AGATTGGCTGCGCGCCAGGGGCATCAAGCCTGGCTTTGWCCATCGCGACGTGTTCCAGGAAGAGCACGCCACCATCTTCACGGTGGCCAAGGCCATGAAGCTGGACATCCTGGAGGCAATCCGCTCCGCCGTGGATGAGATGGTCGACGGTGGCCAAGACTTCAACACCTTCCGCCGCGAGCTGCAGCCGCTCCTGGTCAAGCAGGGATGGTGGGGCAAGGCCGATATGCTCGATCCGTTGACCGGCCAGACCCGCGAGGTCCAGCTGGGCAGCCCGCGCAGGCTCCGGGTCATCTATGACACCAACCTGCGCACCGCCAACGCGGCGGGCCAGTGGGACCGCATCCAGCGCACGAAGAAGACTCAGCCCTTCCTCCTGTATCAGCTCGGCCCGAGCCGACACCACCGAGCGCAGCACCTGGGCTGGGCCGGCATCCTGCTGCCTGCAGATGATCCGTTCTGGCAGACCCACTTCCCACCCAACGGCTGGGGCTGCAAGTGCTGGGTGCGCCAGGTCAGTCGCCGTGAGGCCGAGCGCCTGCAGGCGAGTGGCAAGTACATCACCGAGGCGCCTACCGGCAAGCTCCTGGAGTTCATCAACCAGCGCACCGGCCAGGTGCTCCAGGTGCCAGAGGGGATCGAGCCTGGCTGGGCCTACAACCCAGGCGCAGTACCCCGGCTGAAGCAAGCCGAGCAGCTCCTGGAAGAGAAGGAAAAGACATCCACCATCCTGGCTAAATCAGAACAGCCCGAGAAATCGCGCAGGAGAGGCGAAACGGACTGAGGATAGGCGGATGGGCAGGGAGTGTTCTTTTGAGCGGTGATGGCGTTTCTAACGCCCTTCTAACGCTATACAGTGTGTATGGCTGCGCGTAGGAGGCCATTATGTCCATGCTCGACAACGCCGTTACATCCATCCAGCTGGGAGTCGAAGACTTTCACGACAGCGACCCGCGCCGGATGCTGTCAGCTCTTCGCAATCTATATGCCGGCCTGCTCTTGCTGTTCAAATGCAAGCTGCAACAGTTAAGCCAGCCTGGCACGAACGAAGCGCTGTTAAATGCATCGGTGAAACCTGTACTCGATCCGAATACAGGCCAGGTCCTGTGGGTAAGTGCTGGAAAGAAGAAAAAGACAGTTGAGGTAGCGGACCTCATCTCCCGACTTGATTCTCTGGGGGTGAAGGACGTTGACTGGGGGCTGCTGGAAAACCTCCAGCGCATTCGCAACGACGCGGAGCATTACTTTACAGCCGTCTCTGCCAGTCAGATGAAGGAAGCCATAGCCAACTCACTGCGACTAATAGTGCAGTTCTGTCGGCCGCATCTCGGTGCTGATCCCCGTGGCCTTCTTGGTGACGAGTGTTGGCAGTCCCTGGTAGATGTCGAACAGGTATATGCAGATGAGCTGGCGGCCTGCCGTAAGTCAATGGATGAGGTGGACTGGCCATTTACGCAGGTATCTGACTCGATAGATGAGGTCCGCTGCCCTTCCTGTGACTCTCAGTTGGTTCGGGTGGAGAACCCCAATGAGACGGACCCTAATCAACTCCGTTTCATGTGCACACAATGCGGAACAGGCCATAGTTATGAAGACGTTTTGGCGCCCGCTATCTCTGAGCATTTTAGCAGTTGGAACCATTACGACATCAAAGACGGTGGCGATGGATTTACGCAGGAGTGCCCGAACTGCGGGAACGATACGTTCCTGCTCGAAATTGGCGAGTGTGCAATCTGCTTCACCGAGCTGGAGTACACGGAATGCGTAGTGTGTGAGGAACCCTTGGGGGTGGACGACCAGCAGTTCCGAGGCTTCTGCAGTTATCACCATCACGTATTTAACAAGGACGATTAGATACGCTGATACCTCAGCTAATCTGCTGAACCCCTTCCTCTAAAACTAGCCCCCACCTGTCGCCGACTATGGCGACATGAAAAAGACGCCCCCACTCAAGACCACCCTCGCCACCGCGCTCTGTTTCGAGCTGGGTACTGACGTGCCCGAGTGGGTCGAGGTCCTTCCTCCTGGTCCAACCATTGGCGGCCGCGATGGCCGTCAGTGGTCCTACGACGCGAACCAGGTCATCAGCGAAACGGTTGCCCACACCCAGGGCATCGATCTGCCGTTCGACTACAACCACGGCACCGAGCTGAAAGCCCCCAAGGGTGAAGGGGCCGAGGCCTCCGGCTGGGCGCGTGAGTACCGCGTCAACGAGCGTGGTGCGGTGGAGGCCCGCGTGGAGTGGACGCAGAAGGCGCGCAACGCCATCGAGTCGAAGGAGTACCGCTACATCTCCCCGGTGTTCGCCTTCGACGAGCACACCGGGCGCATCGCCCGCTTCAGCAGTTTCGCGCTGGTCAACAAGC
>NZ_LZDG02000105.1:0-9706 GCF_001672555.2 Pseudomonas sp. AU11447
AGTTGGCGGGCGAAGAACAGGTCGGTACCGTCCTTGAAGATCACCGTCACCTGCGACAGCCCCGAGCGCGAGATCGAGCGCGTCTGCTGCAGGCCCGGCAAGCCGGCCATGGCGGTTTCCACCGGGTAGGTAATGCGCTGCTCGGTCTCCAGCGGCGTGAAGCCCGGCGCCGAAGTGTTGACCTGCACCTGCACGTTGGTGATGTCGGGTACCGCGTCGATGGGCAGTTTCTGGTAACTGGCGATTCCCAGGCCGGCCATGCCGAGTACGGCGAGCAGCACCAGGTAGCGCTGCTCGATGGCGAAACGAATGATGCGTTCGAACATGCTGGCGCCCCGTCAGTGAGCGTGGGACGCCGAGCTCTTGCCCAGCTCCGACTTGAGAATGAAGCTGCCTTCGGCCGCCACCTGATCACCCGCCGAGAGTCCCGCCAGCACTTCCACCTGGCCGGCGCTGCGCAGCCCAAGGTTGACCGGGCGCGGGTCGAAGCCTTCGGCGTTGCGCACGAATACGCTCGGCTGGCCCTCAACCTCCTGGACGGCCTGCTCCGGCACCGCGACCGGCACCTGGCGTGCCGAACTGCTGACCCGCACGTTGACGAACAGGCCCGGGCGCCAGGCGCCATCGGGATTGGCCAGGGTCACGCGGGCCACCGCGCTGCGGGTCTGCTCGCCGAGCAGGTTGCCGACGTAACTCACGCGACCGTCGACCTGCATGCCCAGGTCCGCTGCTTCAACCCGTGCCGGCTTGCCCACCTGAACCCGCGCGAGGTCCTGCGGTGCGACACTGAAACTGGCCCAGACCCGCGACAGGTCGGACAGCGTGAACGCCGTCGTGGTCTCGCTGACCACCTCGCCGGGCACCAGGTGCTTCTCCACCACCACGCCGTCGAATGGCGCCCGCAGCTCGTAGCGGTTACCGCCGGCGCTGGCCGACACGCCGCTCAGAGCGTTGGTCTTCTGCTGCGCATTGGCCAGGGCGATGCGGGCTTCCTCCAGGTCCTGGCGGGCCTGGAGATAATCCTGCTCGGCGGAGATCTTCTCCTGCCACAGCTCGCGCTCGCGTTCGAAGGTCTTGCTCGCCAGGCTCGCCCGGCGCTGGGCGGCGGCCAGCTCGCTGCGCAACTCGGACACCTGCTGGCTGGCGATCACTGCCAGCAGCTCGCCCTGCTTCACGTTCTGCCCGAGCTCAACCGCCACCGACTCCACCACGCCCGGCGTGCGCGGTACGACGTGGGCAGTGCGGTCCTGGTCGAAGCCGATCTCGCCGGGCAGGCTGAATGCCTCGTCCAGCGCCTGCGGCCCGGCTGTGACCAGTTGGATGCCGGCAGCCTCGATCTGTGCCGGGCTCAGATGCAGGCCTTGCTCTTCGGTTTCGGCTCCCTGGGCGGCGTGATGCTCACCGTCGGCATGGCTCGCCGCTTCGGCATGAGGGGTCGGCGCCGCGCTGTTGTGGTGCTCGCCGTCCGCGTGGGTCGCATCGTCGAGGTGGTTGCCGCCGGCCTGTTCGCTGCCCATCCAGGCATAGGCGCTGACGCCCAGCGCAGAGGCCAGCAGCACGGCGGCGGCGAGAGGGGTTTTCTTGATCATGGAAGCTCCGGGAAGTATCCGCCGGCGCCGCGCTGTGACGCTGGCACCGCAAGGTGATGGAGGTTGCTGAAGAGGTCGTGGACGCACCAATGCACCGGCAGGCCCGCGGTCGGCGCGGCGGCAGACGGCGTCAGGGTCACCAGCAGCAGGGCGAGCCTGGCGCGGCGAGCCTTAACGGGCCGCGCCGACATCGCCGTAGACCCGTTCGATGCGGCCCCAGGCATCGCTGACCTGGGCCAGCGCACGCAGGTACTGGTCGCGCGCAGCGATCAGGGTGCGTTGGGCGTCGAGTACTTCGAGGAAGCCGAACTTGCCCATCTCGAAGCCGCGCGTGGCGCTTTCCACGGCGGTCTGGGCGGTGGGCAGGATGGTCTGGCGGAAGGCGTTCACCTCGCCCTGGGCGGTGCTCCACTGCTGCCAGGCCTGCTGGGTCTCCTGGCGCAGGCGCAGCTCGACGGCGTTGCGCAGGTCGCGAGCCTGGTCGGCACGGCGCGACTCGGCGAGGATGTTGCCCTGGTTGCGGTCGAACAGCGGCAAGGGCAGGCTCAGGCCGATCACCGCGATACGATCGCGGTTGCCGTCCTCGATGGCCTCCTGGCTGCCCAGGCTGACATCGAGGTCGGGAATCCGCTGGGTCTTCGTCAGGCGTACGGCGGCTTCGCCTTCATCGATGCGACTCTGCGCCAGGCGCATTTCTGCGCTGTCGCCCAGACGGCGCAACAGCTCTTCGCTGGAGGGCAGGCCGGGCAGTGAACGGCCTGTCTCGCTGCGCACGCCGGAGAAGTCCGGCGAGGCAAGCCCCATCAGGCTGGCCAGCGCCTGGTTGGCGTCGGCGCGGTCGCGGCGGGCGCGATCCTGCTCCAGGCGTACTTCGGCCAGCTGTACCTGCGCGCGATCGGCTTCGAGCGGCGGGGCCTTGCCGGCACGGACACGCCCGTCAGCCGCGGCCACTCCCCGCCGCGCCAGCTCGACGGACTGCTGTGCCAGCCGTTCACGCTCCTGGGCGCGCAAGGCCGTGAAGAACGCTGCGATCACCTCGCCGCGCAGCTGGTTGCGCCGCGCCTCCAGGCTCAGCGCGGCGACGGCCTGGCCGCGCTCCGCAAGCTCCACCCGCGCGCCCCGCTTGCCACCCAGTTCCAGCGGCTGGCTGATGCCCACAGTGGTGGTGCGATTACGCGATTCGGTGCCTTCCTGCTCCCAGGACAGCGTCGGGTTGCGCAGCAGGCCGGCCTGCTCGCGCAAGCCCTGGGCGATGCCGATCTCACGGGCGCTGGCGGACAGTTCGGGATTGCCATTGGCCGCAGCCTGCAGCGCCTCCTCGATGCCGATCTCTCGGTTTTGCGCCCAGGCAGGCGACTGCCAGAGCAGCAAGGCGAGCAACCCCGCCCATGGAACGAACCCAGTACGTCTTGCAAACACGGCGAACCTCGCACGATGGAGTCAACTTCGACGGCATGCCGTCATTTCCATCGGCGAATCTAGGGGCGCCTCTCTAGCGACAAGGTGACTGGATAATTACAAACATGTAATTGGTCAGCCGGGGAGTTCTCGTTGTATGTATTTAAAAAGGCCTCGCACCTCTTCCAGGTAACTTCAGGAAACAATTCGCGAAATTCCCGGCAGCCCTGCATTCCCCAGAAAACCCTTCAAGAGCAGTCACCTGCAGAACTTTCCCGGTTTTCTGAACAACGCCGAATACAACATCGCCACGATTGACCCTGAAGTCGCTACAGCTTCTAGACTGCGCGCGCTTTACAGGGCTCGGCGAACTTTCCTGTGTCCCTGGCATTATTTCTCACGCAATTACCGAGTAACTATTCATGAAAATCCTGCTCATCGAGGACGACCACAAGACGGCCGATTATCTGCAACAGGGGCTGAGCGAAAGCGGCTATGTGGTCGACCGCGCCGACAACGGCGTCGATGGCCTGCACCTGGCGCGGCAGTGCGCCTACGACCTGGTCATCCTCGATGTGAACCTGCCGCAGATGGATGGCTGGGATGTACTCGCCAGCCTGCGCCAGCACAGCGATATCCGTGTGATGATGCTCACCGCCCGCGGCCGCCTCACCGAACGGGTGAAAGGCTTCGACCTGGGCGCCGACGACTACCTGCTCAAGCCCTTCGAATTCCCCGAACTGCTCGCCCGCGTGCGCTCGCTGATGCGCCGCAGCGAACGCATCGACCAGCCCCAGGTGCTGGAGATCGGCGGGCTGGAGCTTGACCCCGGCCGCCACCGCGCCTACCGCGACAGCCGCCGAATTGACCTGACCAGCAAGGAGTTCGCCCTGCTGCACCTGCTGATGAGCCGCAGCGGCGAGGTACTCTCGCGCACGCAGATCATCTCGCTGGTCTGGGACATGAACTTCGACTGCGATACCAACGTGGTGGAAGTCACCATCCGCCGCCTGCGGGCGAAGATCGACGACCCCTTCGCCGACAAGCTGATCCACACCCTGCGCGGGGTCGGCTACGTGCTGGAAGCGCGCGCATGAAGCCGGCCAGCCTGTCGCTGCGCATCGGCCTGTGGGTCGGCGTACTGGGTTCGGTGCTGATGGTCCTGCTGCTCACCCTGGCCTACCTCGCCCTTGACCACCAATTGGACCAGCGCGCCCACCGTGAACTGGAAGACAAACTCGGGCAGTTGCGTCACGCGCTGGACGCAGACCCCGGCCTCGCCGCCCTGCCCTTGCGCGGCCATGCCCTGCAGGACCAGCTGATGGGCCACGACAACCTGAGCGCCACACTGCTCGACGAGCAACGCGGGCAGCCGCCGCGATTCAGCAGCGGGCCGCCCCGCGACGTAGCGGCGCTCGACGAGTTCGCCGGCAGTGGCCGCGCCTTCGGCTGGACCTCGGCGGACGGTCGCCGCCTGCTGACCGAGCGGGGCCTGGTCCGCTTGCGCGACGGCAATACCCTGCGGGTGTTCCTGACCCTGGATCGGCGCGACGACGATGCCCTGCTCGGCGCCTTCCTGCGCTCGGCCTGGCTGGCGGTACCACCGCTGCTGCTGCTCATTGCCCTGGGTGCGCGCCTGGTGGCCAAGCGCGGCCTGCAGCCCTTGCGGCAGTTCGGCCAGGTGGCCTCGCTGATCACCACCCAGGACCTTAGCCACCGCATTCCCGTGCAGGACCTGCCACGGGAGCTGGGCAAGGCTGCGCGAGCGCTGAACCTGATGCTGCATCGGCTGGATGGCGGCGTGCAGCAGCTCACGCAGTTCTCCGACGACATCGCCCACGAGCTGCGCTCGCCCATCGGCAACCTGCTGGGCAAGGCACAGGTGACGCTGTCGCGGCCGCGGGAAAAGGACGAGTACGAAGCGGTGCTGGCCGCCAGTACCGAGGAGCTGGAACGGGTCGGCCGGATCGTCAGCGACATGCTGTTCCTCGCCCAGGTCAGCCACCCGCGCGCGCTGCTGCCGCAGGAGGCGGTGCAGCTGGAGGAGGAAGCGGCGAAGGTCGCCGAGCTGTTCGATTTCAGCGCGGAGGAAAGGTCGTTGCGCATCGCCATCGAGGGGCATGGGCAGGTCGTGGGCGATCGCCTGATGATCCAGCGCGCCATTTCCAACCTGCTCTCCAACGCGATCCGCCACACGCCCGAGGGCGAATGCATCAGCGTGCAAGTGCGGGACGATGGCGCAACCGTGACGCTAGAGGTGCAGAACCCCGGAACGGGCATTGCCGCCGAGCACCTGCCGCACCTGTTCGAGCGCTTCTACCGGGTGGACAAGGGCCGCTCGCGAGCGCAGGGCGGTACGGGCCTGGGGCTGGCCATCGTGCGCTCGATCATGGAGCTGCACCTGGGTGCGGCCAGCGCGCAGAGTTCGGAGGAAGGGCCGACGCGCTTCCTCCTGAAATTCCCCGCCTCGCCGGACTGAATCAGCGGGTAGCGCGACAGGCGACGCGCTCGGTGCGGTACTCGATGGCCTGCTCCTCGCCGGAGGAATCCTTGTAGCGTAGTTGCACCGGGACCACGCCGCAGTCGGTGCTCATCGGCGTCACTGCTACGACTTCGGCGATGTCCAGGTTCATCCCGTAGGTGTACTGCTTCGCCTCGGCGATCTGCATCGGCGACGGGGCGCCCTCGCGAGCCTGCATGGCTTGCTGGCGGGCCTGCTCCATGCGGGCGAAGGTGATGTCGCCGCCACCGTCGGCCAGCGCCAGGGAGGAAGTGCCCAGCAGGGCGGCGGTCAGGAAGAAGCGGGAGAGTTGCATGGCAGTCACCTCATGGGTGGTTGAAAGTGACTCCACCTTACGAAGCCGCCGCTAACGGGAAGCTGAGGCAAGGATGACGATTCGGTTATCCAGCCGACACCGCCGTTGACCTTGCCCCAGGGGAAGGTTCTAAACTGCGCGGCATGCTTCGTCGCCTGCGGCTCTTCATCATCCTGTTGCTCAGCCTTGCGCTTCCCCTCACCGGGATGGCGGGCTTCGAGGCGCCGACCGAACCCTGTCCGATGCAGGAACAGGGCATGAGCCAGATGGCCGGCATGGACCAGGATTGCTGCCAGGACGCGGGCAAGATGACCCCGCACGGCAAGAAGGCCTGCAAGACCGGCCAGGAGTGCAAGACCAGCAGCCTGCTCCAGGTCAGCCTCCTGAGCGCCCTGCACCACCCTGTCGCACCGCAGACTCCATCCTGCTACAACCACCTCGTGCCGAGCCAGGCGCCCGCCGATCTCTGGCGACCTCCCTGCGCCTGATTCCTCTCCTGACCTGAACTCTGCCCGCGGCCCCTGAAGGCTGCCGGGCGGCTTGCGCCCGTGCGCTGGTTTTCCAGAGGAATCCCCATCGTGACCCACGTCCGACTCCACTCGGGCTGGCTGCTGCTCGCGCTGCTGTCCAGCCTGCCCGTCCAGGGTGCGTCCCTGTCGCTGGACGACGCCCTGTTGCTGGCCGAACGCAACGCCCCTTCCCTGCTCGCCGAGAGCGAAAAAGTCGCAGCAGCGAAAAACGCCGCCATTCCGGCCGGGGAATTGCCCGATCCCAAGCTCAACCTCGGCCTGCAGAACATCCCCATCGAGGGGCAGGAGCGCTGGACCACCCAGCGCGACAACATGAGCATGCAGATGGTCGGCCTAATGCAGGAGGTGCCCAATCGCGACAAGCGCAGGGCCCGCATCGAGACCGCCCAGGCCGCTGTCGAACGCGCCGACGCCGAAGCCGGCGTGGAGCGCCTGAAGGTCCGCAACGCCCTCGCGCAGGCCTGGATCGCGGCGTACACGCTGCAACGCAAGCTGGCGATGTTCGATGATTTCTACCGCGAAAACCGGCTGCTTGACGCGAGCGTCCGCGCGCGCCTGGCCAGTGGCGGCGCCAGCACCGTGGACGCAGTGCTGCCGCGCCAGGAAGCCGCGCTGCTGGACGAGCGCAAGGACGATCTGCTGAGCCAGCAGGCCCGAGCCCGCGCGACGCTCAAGCGCTGGATCGGCCAGGACGCGCCGCAGACGCTCAGCGGAGACTTCCCGCGCTGGTCGATCGAAGCCCCCCACTACCTGCAGGCGCTGCACCAGCATCCGGAACTCGCCGCCTACGGGCCGATGACCCGCGAGGCCGAGGCACTGGTCCGCGAAGCCGTTGCGGAGAAGAAGCCGGACTGGAGCTGGGAGGTCGACTACCAGCGCCGCGGCCGCGAATTCGGCGACATGATGACTCTGCAGGTCAGCTTCGACCTGCCGCTGTTCAGCGGCACCCGCCAGGACCCGAAGATCGCCGCCCGCCGTGCGCAGGTTCGCCAGTTGGATGCCGAGCGCGAGGCCCTGGCCCGCGAGCATGAGCAACAACTGGCGGAAGACCTGGCCGAGTACCGGCGCCTGCAGCGCGCCGTCGAGCGCAGCAGCGGCACGCTGGTGCCGCTGGCCGAGGAGAAGGCAAGCCTGGCCACCGCCGGCTATCGCGCTGGCAAGCTCCAGCTCGACGAGGTGCTCGGTGCGCGCCAGCAACTGATCGAGGCGCGGCTCCGGCAGCTCGACCTGCTGGGCTCCCTGGCGCAGGTCGCGGCACGCCTCTATTTCACCTACGAGGAGGCGCACGCATGAACCGGCTTCCCGTGAAAACCTCCACACTGCTGCTCCTCGCACTGGCCACCGGCGCTGCTGGCGGCTACTGGTTCGCCCAGCGGTTACCGGCCCCGGTGCCAGAAACCGGCGGTGCAGCCTCGCAGCGCAAAGCGCTCTACTGGTACGACCCGATGGTCCCGCAGCAGCGCTTCGATGCGCCGGGCAAGTCGCCGTTCATGGACATGCAACTGGTGCCCCGTTACGCCGACGATGACAGCGCCAGCGGCCCGCCGGCGGTCCACCTCGAACCGGGCATCCAGCAGAACCTCGGCGTGCGCCTGGCCTCGGTGAGCCGCGGCAGGCTCGATCGAAAGCTGCAGGTCACCGGCCTGCTGACCTTCAATGACCGCGACGTGGCAGTGCTCCAGGCGCGTGCCGGCGGCTTCGTCGAACGTACCTACGCCCTGGCACCCGGTGACGTGGTACAGGCCGGAGCGCCGGTGGCCGACATCCTGGTGCCGGAGTGGGCCGGACTGCAGGAGGAATACCTTGCCCTGCAGACCACGCCGGATCGGAGCTTGCGCGAAGCGGCGCGGCAGCGCCTGCTGCTGGCGGGAATGCCGCCCGCGCTGGTCGCCCAGGTCGCGCGCAGTGGCCGGGCACGCCCGGTGATCACGCTCGGCTCGCCCATCTCCGGGGTGATCCGCGAACTGGACGTGCGCACCGGCATGACCCTGCCCGCCGGCGCACCGCTGGCGCGGATCAACGGCCTCGGGCAGGTCTGGCTGGAAGCGGCGGTGCCGGAGACACAGGCCGCTGGCCTGAAGATCGGCCAGCCGGTCACCGCCCGCCTGCCGGCATTCCCGGATCGTCCGGTGACGGGCACCCTGGCCAGCATCCTGCCGGAGAACGACCAGCAGAGCCGGACCCTGCGCCTGCGCATCGAACTGCCCAACCCGGATGGCCAACTGCGCCCGGGGATGACCGTGGAGGTCAGCCTCGATCTCGCTGGCGAGTCCGACGTGCTGCAGATTCCCAGCGAAGCAGTGATTCGCACCGGCAAGCGCAACCTGGTGATGCTCGCCGAGGAGCAGGGTCGCTTCCGCCCGGTTGAGGTGCGCCTCGGCCAGGAGAACGCCGGCCTGGTGGCTGTGCTCCAGGGCCTGGAGGAAGGCCAGCGGGTGGTTGCTTCCGGGCAGTTCCTGATCGATTCGGAAGCCAGCCTGAAAGGCATCGAGGCCCGCACGCAAGACGTGCCCGTCACAACGGCAAGCGTGCCGGCGCTGCATGAAGCCGAAGGCCGGATCGTGGCCATCGATGCCCAGGGCATGACGATCAGCCACAGCCCCTTCAACACCCTGGGCATGCCTGGCATGACCATGACCTTCCCACTGGCCCGTGCCGGGTTGGCGGACGGGCTGAAGGTCGGCGAGCGCATCCGCTTCGGGGTCAGCCAGGGCGATGCCGGGCTGGTGATCGAACAGGTGAGCCGGCAGGAGGCGCAGCCATGATCGCGAAGCTGATCCGCTGGTCGGTGGCCAATCGCCTGCTGGTGCTGCTGGCCACCCTGTTCATCGTCGCCTGGGGCCTCTGGTCGTTGCGCAGCACGCCCATCGACGCGCTGCCGGACCTCTCCGACGTACAGGTGATCATCCGCACCAGCTATCCGGGGCAAGCGCCGCAGATCGTCGAAAACCAGGTCACCTACCCGTTGGCCACCACGATGCTGTCGGTGCCGGGAGCGAAGACCGTGCGCGGTTTTTCCTCCTTCGGCGACAGCTTCGTCTATGTGCTGTTCGACGACGGCACCGACCTCTACTGGGCCCGTTCGCGGGTGCTGGAATACCTGAACCAGGTGCAGTCGCGCCTGCCACCCACGGCGAAGGCCGCGCTTGGGCCGGACGCCACCGGCGTCGGCTGGATCTACCAGTACGCCCTGGTGGACCGCACGGGTCGGCATGACCTGGCCCAGCTGCGAGGGCTGCAGGACTGGTTCCTGAAGTACGAGCTGAAGACGGTGCCGGACGTGGCCGAAGTCGCCACCGTCGGTGGCATGGTCAAGCAGTACCAGGTGCTGCTCGACCCGGTTCGGCTGGCCAGCCTGGGCATTACCCAGGGC
>NZ_LZDG02000106.1:0-374 GCF_001672555.2 Pseudomonas sp. AU11447
GCTACAGCGGCCCGCAGCATCCGGTCTATCAGCGCAGCACCTTCGAACAGGTCTACGACCCGAACCTGGACCAAGTGGTCTGGACCAAGGACATACCGGACAGCCCTGAGCTGGCTGGCCTGCGGCTGGAAAAGGCTTGCTTGGAGAAAGCACTAGCCGACCTGCTCGCAGCAGCTAAGCCCATCGAGCGCCTGGCCGGCCGCATGGTCGCCCAGTTCCACCCCGACGACAGCGAGCGCACGGAAGGCATCGAGGCGTTGCGCCAGTTCAACGACCTGGCGCGTGAGGTGCGCGCATGAATGCCCGCGTCGATCTGTCCGCTTGGGGCGAGCAGCCCCCGCAGTGGGTCTGCCTGCTGGCCGCCGAGGTCGAGC
>NZ_LZDG02000107.1:0-1647 GCF_001672555.2 Pseudomonas sp. AU11447
AGGTTGGGGTTGATGTCGTCGTCGCGGTTGTCGTAGTTGCCCGCGAAGCCGTCCAGGTCGTCGTCGTAGATCGGGCTTTCGTTGCGCATGCCCAACTGAGTAGGCAGGCCCGGATGCCCGATGTGGGTCGGCGCGGCGTCGACCACCGGCTTGGCCGGGACCGTCAGCGGGTCTGACTCACCGCCGCCGCGCATCATCGCGATGCTGAGGGTGGTTACCGCTGACCCTGCGTCGAAGTCGTACTCATCCACGATCCGCCGCACCTTGCCAGTGCCCTCGGCCTGGTCGGTAAGCTCCAGGGTGTGGATCAGATCAAGGCCTAGGGCCAATGACGTCGGCACCTGCCAACTGATGGTGGTTCCGCGCTGGCCGCCAACGACTGTGGTGACGGCCCGGCGAATCGAGCACTCCAGCACGGCATCGCGCCTGGCGTCGTCACGCAGGTCCTGGACCCCCTGCGAAGCACCGCTGATGGTCTTGCCTTCCCACTCGTCAGTCTTGCTGTCTTCCACTTCAAAGCCAGTGCTTTGCCGGCTGACAACCTGCCCACCAGTCGGACCGAGGCCCTTTGGGCAAGCAATGACAAGGCTGTACTTCTCCGTCACGGACTGCACCCAACGGCGCGAGCCAGTCCAGCTAGCGCCCAGCAGCAGGTCGGGGAAGTCGTTCCGCCAGCCCTGGCCATTGCCGCAAGGGTCGCCGCTGCTGGGAGGCAGCTTGAAGTAGCTTGGATTCGGCAGCAGGGTCAGTCCGGCGCCCTCGGTGGCCTGCTCGATCATCGACACGTCTGGCAGGTCGGTACTCTGCGGCCGCCAGGTGCAGAAGCCCTGAATGCCTTCGTGACCGCCCGCGCCGGGGTGCGACCATGCATAGCCGTCATCGCGCTGCCACAACCGCGAATAGCGGTACTCAATCTCCAGCTCGACGCGGTTGGTCGCCTGCTGTGTCTTGGCCAGCTCGGTCGACGCGCTCTGGTAGATCGTGCTGCCGGGGCCAAACCGGGCGGCGGGTTCCGTCGCGTACCAGCTGGTGACGCGAATCTCGCCGGTCGGGCTGACGTCCATGGATACCGGGCGACTCTCCAGGCGCTCTTGGGCGTAGTCCCAACGGCTACGGCCGTCAGGCGATTCGAACATGTCGGGCGTCCACCAGCCCTCAGTCAGGGCGTCGATCTGCTCGACCGTCATGTTCTCGACCCGGTACTGCAGCTGGTCGCTGCAGGTGATTGTCATCAGCCGATTGGCGATGTCCCAGGACGGCTCGATGGCATAGCCGGTGAAGCGCCTTTCCTGCTTGGTGACGCCGCCTGTTTCGCTGATGAAGTCGATGGTCACCTCTTCGCCGTCCAGGCCCAGCGGCACGTCGGTGCCGTCCGGGTAGAACAGGGCGAAGGTAGCGACCCCGGCCGCACCTTCCTCGCGGTCGATCTCCATACGCTGAGCGAGCCTGGCCGAGACCTGCACGCCGCCAATAGTCACCGAGACGTCCCAGCGATAGCCGTAGCCTGGTGGAATGACGCCTGGGGTGATGGGTTCCGGGGGCAGGATGATCACCGGGCCGCCCGGCTCGACGGCGCGCCGCCAAAGCGTATTGAGCGGCCTGGTGTTGAGCGGCAGGACGTTGAGCATCAGACCTCCTGCGCCTCAA
>NZ_LZDG02000108.1:0-569 GCF_001672555.2 Pseudomonas sp. AU11447
TCCTGGCCCACCACGTCCGCTATGCCGAGCAGTGCCAAGGCACGGCCGCTCAGCTGGACGCTCTGATCAACGTCCTGGAGGGGCACTGATGGCAATGGAAGTCATCGGCTGGGCAGTGACGCTGCTGGGGGCTTTTGCCGGGATTGTGGTCGCCCTCGTCAAGCTGCTGCTTTGGCAGTTCGAGAAACGGCTGTCGGAGAAGTTTGCAGCCCAGGACGAAGCCCGGCGCGAAGCCAGCAAGCACTGGGAGGACAACTTCGCCAAGGTGCTGGAGCGCCAGGACAAAGGCGAAGAGGCCGTACAGCAACTGGAGCGAGCCTTCCTGAACTTCAAAGCTGACCTGCCCTTTAAGTACGTCGGCCGCGAAGACTGGGCGCGCGGGCATTCGATCATCGAAGCCAAGCTCGATGGCCTGGCTCTCAGGTACGAAAACATCTTGCTCAAAGGAGCACGCAATGATTGATCCCGCTAAAGCACGCCGGGAATCCCTTCGCTGGTTCATCCTGCTGACCCTCAACACCTCGCGTCCTGTGGACCCGCACGAAACCGTCGTGCTCTCCACCATCCAG
>NZ_LZDG02000109.1:0-1636 GCF_001672555.2 Pseudomonas sp. AU11447
TCGCCGCGGCGACGCTGTTGGTCCGGTTGGACTGCTCATCGGAGTTGCTCATCGATGAGTTGGAGGCGTTCACCACCAATTGCGAGACGTCGTGCAACTGGCGTGCGGTGGAAGCCACTTCGCGGATCGATTCGTGGATACGTTCGACGAAGCGGTTGAAGGCGTTGCCCAGCACGCCGAACTCGTCGTTGCTGGCGACCTTCAGGCGCTTGGTCAGGTCGCCCTCGCCCTGGGCGATGTCTTCCATGGCGCGCCCCATGGTGGTCAGCGGCTGCATCAGCACGCGGATCAGCATGCCCAGCAGGAGCAGGATGGCGACGATGGCGATGGCCGCGGCGATGACGGCCGAGGTGCGGAATTTGCTCAGCATCGAATAGGCGGCGTCCTTGTCGATGGACAGGCCGATATACCAGTTCACCGATGGCAGGCCTTTGACCTGGGTGAAGCTGAGGATGCGGGTGTGGCCGTTGAGCTCGGCCTCGCTGAAGCCGCCGCCGATCCTGGGCGTGTTCTGCGGGTAGATGTCGGCCAGGGACTTCATGATGAAGCTCTTGTCCGGGTGCACCAGGATCTTGCCGTCGCCGCTGACCAGGAAGGCATAGCCCATGCCGCTGAAGTCCAGCGAGTTGATGATCTGTACCAGGGTCTGCAGGCCGAGATCGCCGCCGACCACGCCTACGGTCTTGCCGCCGGCGCGGGCCGGGGTGGCCACGGTCATGATCAGTTCCTGGGTGGCCGCGTCGATGTAGGGTTCGGTCAGCGTGGTGCCGCCGGCCGCGACGGCATCCTTGTACCAGGGGCGGGTGCGCGGGTCGTAACCATCAGGCATGGCGCTGTTCGGGCGCATGGTGAAGGTGCCGTCTTCCTGGCCCAGGTAGGTGAAGTTGAAGGTCTTGCGCAGGGTCTCCTGTTCCAGCAGCGCGCTCAGGTGGTCCGCTGCGTTGTCGCGGGCGATGGTCTGTGCGGTGCTTTCGATCAGCAGCAGCCGGCCGCTCAGCCAGTTCTGGATGTTGCTGGCGCTCACGTCGCCCATTTCCCGCAGATAGTCCTCGAGGTCCTCGCGGATCGCGTTGCGCTGCAGGTAGTCGTTGTAGAGGGTGAAGAGGGCGAATGCCGAGAAAACAACAAGAGAAGCGGCCAGGAGGATCTTATGGCTGAATTTCAGGCTCTTGATCATGCTGCGTCGAGTCCGGAGGTAGTGGGATGCCTGAACGGCGTGGGTCCGGGCGACAGATCCGGTGTCGCCGCAGAACGTCCGTCCCCGTGGTGTGAAACGGACGGCGCCGGCGCGGCGGATAGCCGTGCGGGCTTGGCCGGGACTCCCTTGTCCCGGCAGTGAAGACAGGCCCGGTTTGTGGGTTGCTATCAAAGGCCTTCACCCTTGCTTTCGGCGTGGCCTGTGGAAGCTTGAAAGAGTCGGACGAACGGTAGAGGTGGCTCTGTGGCGGGTGTTTCAGCGGTGATACAGGCGGCTGTCGAGCGGCTCCCCCATGGTCCTGCAGGGAGCGAGGTCTCTTGTAGGAGCGAACTTGCTCGCGAATAAAAAAGGCGCCCGGAGGCGCCTTTTTCGTTTCCGCCGGAATCAGATGCGGAAGCTGTCCACCAGGTGGCGCAGGCGGCCGGCCTGGTTCTCCAG
>NZ_LZDG02000110.1:0-874 GCF_001672555.2 Pseudomonas sp. AU11447
GACGGCGGCACGCGCTCACCGCGCTTGTTCACGCGCGGAGCCTCTGCGCCTTCATCCGCCAGCAGCTTCCAGCGGGCATCACGCTGGACCAGGACCTCTACACGCTCGACGATGCCGGCCTTCTTCAGGTCGCGCAGGTAGCTGCTGACGGCCTGATCTTCCTGGCCGGACAAACGCGACACGTTGTAAGTGGTCAGGCCCTTCGGGTCACGGGACAGCGAGCGGATGGCTTCCCACATGTGCTGGCGCGGGCTCTTACCGCCAGTCATGGTCAGGTGAACGGCCTTACGCATTGTTCACCCCCGCTTCACGGAACCGAGACGGCGACCAGTCGCAAGACTCATCAGCCGGGATATGGCCGAACATGGTTGTGCAGCGGCGGCAGTGAACGCAGTCGCCGCAGGTCTTCCCTTCTGGAAGGCTCATGTCATCAGCGCCACGCGGTAGAGGTTCGCGGTTTTCCATGCTCAAGCCCTCCGCGCCGGGGCTTCGCCAGTGAACCAGCCGCGATTACCCCAGGTGGCCAGGTCAATCGTGTCGGTGCCAATCGCCTGGGCCTCGGTGTGGACGCGGTAGAGGTTCACGGCTACGCGGCGTAGGCAGCCCTGGGTTTTCGCGCACAGATCGTCCAGCAGCTCGTCGGCGATGGTGAGATGGGGGTAAGTGGCGTCTACCAGGTCGCGCAGGTCGTCGGCGGTGGCCGGCTGTGCCGGGACCCATTCCAGGACACGGTTGTGCAGGCGCTCTAGCTTGGCCAGGCTGGTCGGCACGCGCTCTTCCCCAATCAGCACGATGGTTCCCTGGCTGGCGTTGAAAATGTCGGTGATTACGTTCGCGGCGGCCTTGTCCAGCAGGTACTGGGCGTCGTCGATCA